>CALPMR020000005.1 GCA_943324725.2 Bordetella parapertussis
AACCTCTGGCAGAAAACCCTGCGCCAACAGGCGATGGCCCGCTTCGAAGCCGGCGATCTCAACGGGGCCCTGGCGGCGCTGCAACCGCTCGGCGAGGGGCCCCGGGGCGATGGCAACACCCTGGGCGATGAACTCAGCGAAAACTGGAACCGCAATCGGGTCCAATTGCAGCGAGCCGAGCAACTCACCGCCCAGGCCCGCTGGTGGGAGGCCCTCGACGCCCTCAACCGCATCGACCACCCCTGGTGGCAACTGCGCAGTGCAGCTGTACGACGGCGCCTGGAGCAGGGCATGAACGCCCTCAAGGGGGCCGATCGCGAGCATGAAAGCCATGGCGACCTGCCCGGTGGCGTCGATCCCCAGAAACTCGATCAGCTCGTGCAGAAGCACATCGCCACCGGCATGGACGAGTGGAAAGCCTTTGAGGCCAGCTGCAAACAGCTGGGGGGGCGGGTGGTGGAGGCGGGGCCGGAAACGACCTGCCAGCGATAGGAACCAGGCCTGCCGCGCCCATGACAGGATTGGGCTCAACGACAGACCCGGTGCCCATGCAGCCAGGCGATCAGGTGACAATCAGCCAGAGCGTGGTGGTCTACAACCACCCGGAGCATCGTGGTGAAGCCTTCGATCTCGAGGGTCAACAGGGGGTTGTGCACCAGGTGCTCGACGACTGGAAAGGCCGGCCGATCAGCCCGACCCTGCCCGTCGTGGTGGCCTTTGGCCGCTACCGCGCCCACTTCCGGCCAGAAGAGCTGACGGCTGCCTGAGCCGCTCTTGGGAGCTCAGCTCCGCAACAGATACACGCCCTCTTCGCCATCGATGGCCTGGAGGCAGAGCTCAATCGTCTCCTGGCGTGCGGTCGGCACCAGCCGGCCGCAGAAATCGGGCTGAATCGGCAGCTCCCGATGGCCCCGGTCCACCATCGCCAACAGCAGCACCCGGCGCGGCCTGCCCCAGGCCTGCAAGGCTTCCAGGGCCGCCCGCACGGTGCGGCCGGTGAAGATCACGTCATCCACCAGCACCACCTGGCGCCCCTCGAGGCTGCCCGGCAACTGGGTGGCCTCCACCAGACGGGTACCCACCCGTTCCAGATCGTCGCGATGAAAGGTGGGATCCAGGCTGCCGTGGGCGATCGGATGGCCGCAGATCGCCTCCAGCCGGGATGCCAGGACCCGGGCCAGGGCCACACCACGGGTGGGGATACCGAGCAGCAGCAGCTGGCGGCTGTCCGCCACCTGCTCCAGCACCTGGGAGGCCAGACGATCAAGGGTGCGGCCCAGTTCCTCGGCACTGAGCAGCTCCAGCCGCACCGGAGCAGCCCCAACAGCCACAGCCGCGGCACCAGACCGGGCCGGGCCAGTCACCTCAGGGGCAGAACCACAAGCAGTAGCGGCGGTCGGCAAAGCGTCACTGGGGCTGGCCATGGCGCGGCACGAGGTGAGGTGATCCTGATGCCGCCGATGCTAAGGAGCCCCCAAAGCGCCGGAGCAGCGCCGAGCCATCGGCGCAAAGCGCGAGCTGCGGGCGTCACGCTTCCTGCCGGTCGGTTTCTGCAGCTGCGATCAGATGCGCACGACAACATTCAGCGTCAGGCCAGAACGCGCTCAGCCCCAGCTCGATCGAAAACCTGGTCGCCGGCGGCAATGTCGTCGGAGCAGCGCTGAAACCGGATCAACGCTGAGGATTGATCAGCAACAGGCTCATGGACGGCTGCCATGACCAGCAGATCAGCCTTACTGGCTCCCCGGCAGTTCCCCAGATCAAGGAAGTGGCGCAGCTTGATTTCAGCTGTACAGGGAGGGAGAGCCAACCTGTCTGGGGCGACAACACCGTGCCGAGTCCAGGACTGCTGGTCAAGGAATCGGACTGATCGAGAGGGCAACCGGCATCGCCTTGTCAACGTCCAGCCATGGCTGAGCAACGTGGAACATCTGGCCACGGTTCCAACGTTTCTGCTGTCTTCATGTCTCAGAAACAACGTCTCCAGACCGTTGCGCTCAAACCTTGGTTGATGACCCGAATGACGCCGCAGGGGCAATCTCATCGACATGACCTGCCCTGATCGGGCCGCACCGATCAGACTCCGCACCACTGCCGTGAGCGTCGCGAACGCGCAAGGGCCAAGCAACAACCCTTTTCCAAACCTATTGTTCCCCCATCTTGTTGATCCAGATTGTTTCATCCATTCCGTATCCCCTCGCCCCTGGCAAACCCATGGCAAGCGACAACAACGCCGCCGGATCAGCAATGCCCTGATCCAAACCTGACGACCTGATCACCCTTGACTGAAGCCACCAGTCAGAGCAATCTCCTCCTTCCCCGTCAGGAGGTCAGAGCTGTCAAGACAGGGATCAGAAGGGGCGGAAACGGTCCCGCAGACTTGGATCTTCAGCCGATCAAGGCCCCAAAGCCGTGTCATCAAAGCCTGACGCCAAGCCGCTCCCTTGGGGCGCTGACAGAAGGCGCTGTAAGTTGGGATTCGAAAGACGTCGTATTTACGACATCCGGACTGATCGGGTGACCGCCATTTCTTCCTCCCAGTACGTCTCCACGGGCCCCGGCGGCGCCAGGGCCAAAGGGAATGCAGGCACCGGCGGCGGCCCAACCCCCTTTGAGGCCTCAGGCCCTGTGGCACCAGTGGTGCTGGCCATTCTGGATGGCTGGGGCTACCGCCATGACAGCGAACACAATGCCATTCGTTCGGCCCACACTCCGGTGATGGATGCCCTCTGGCATGCCTATCCACACACCCTGATCGAGGCGAGCGGGGCGGCGGTAGGGCTGCCGGACAACCAGATGGGCAACTCCGAGGTTGGCCACCTCACGATTGGTTCGGGCCGAATCATCCGCCAGGAGCTTGTTCGCATCGGCCAGGCCGTACGCGACGGCAGCCTGGCCAGAAATGATGCGATCAACAGCCTGGCCGACACACTGCTGGCCGATGGCGGCACCCTGCACCTGATCGGCCTCTGCTCCGACGGCGGCGTCCACAGCCACGTCGATCACCTCGCCGGCCTGCTGCACTGGGCCGCCGGCCGGGGGCTGCACGATGTGGCGATTCATGTGATCACCGACGGCCGTGACACCGCCCCCAACAGCGCCCAGCTGTTCCTGGAGCGGATCGAACAGGCCATCATCAAGGCCGGAGTCGGGCGGATCGCCACCCTCTGTGGCCGCTACTGGGCCATGGATCGCGACAACCGCTGGGAGCGCACCGAAAAGGCCTACCACCTGCTCACCGAAGCGGAGCCGATCACCAGTGGCGCCACCTGGGACGACATTCTGGTTGGCTCCTATGCCGAGGGGATCACCGACGAGTTTCTCGAGCCGGTGCGACTGGCACCGGGTCATCTGCAACCTGGCGATGGCCTGATCTGCTTCAACTTCCGCCCTGATCGGGTGCGGCAACTGATCCGCTCGCTGGTGCTGCCGGAGTTCAACAACTTTGAGCGCACCCTGATCACGCCGCTGCATGTGGTCACCTTCACCCAATACGAGCAGGGACTGCCCGTCCGCGTGGCCTTCCCACCCGAATCCCTGGATGGACTGCTGGGCCAGGTTGTCTCCCAGCACGGCCTGCGCCAGTTCCGCACAGCAGAAACCGAGAAATATCCCCATGTCACCTATTTCATGAATGGTGGCATCGAGCAGGCCTTCCCCGGCGAAGACCGTCATCTGGTGCCGTCTCCGCGGGTTGCCACCTATGACCAGGCACCGGAGATGTCCGCCGCCCAGCTCACCGACAGCTGCATTGCCGCCATCAACAAGGGCATCTATTCGCTGGTGGTGATCAACTACGCCAATCCCGACATGGTCGGCCATACCGGCCGGATGGCTCCCACCACCGAGGCCATCGCCACGGTGGACCGCTGCGTTGGTCGCCTGATGGAAGCCACCAACCGCATGGGCGGCACCCTGCTGATCACCGCCGACCACGGCAATGCCGAACTGATGCAGGGCCCGGACGGACGCCCCTGGACAGCCCACACCACCAACCCGGTGCCCGTGATCCTGGTGGAGGGAGAGAAGCGCAAGCTGCCGGGCCACGGCACCGATGTCACCTTGCGGGAAGGCTGTGGGCTTGCCGACATCGCCCCCACCCTGCTTGAGCTGCTTGATCTGCCCAAACCCGAACGCATGACCGGTAGCTCCCTGGTGGCAACGGTGGCCAGCGAAGTCAGCACCGGCCGCATGGCCCAGGTGGCAGGGACCTGAAAGACAGCCAGAAGGTTGCCAACAGCCTCCAAGGGAAGCTTCCGCACCTTTGCCTGCTGCAGCCGAGGACGGACCTCCAGCCTATTGCTGCGCAAATACAATAGATATGCATCTAACTATTGTGCAGAGCTTCCTGAAATCAAGGCATTCAGAGTGCACCCCAAGTCCAACAACTGCTACACTCAAATCACTAGGGCCACCAGGGGCCCAAACTCCAGACCCCTTACAGAACAAGCTCGATGGCCACCCTCACCCTCTCCAGCACCTTAACAACCGGCCAGTACAAAAGATCGCTACCTGTTTACAACAAAGCCCCATCATCTACGGTTTACAATCAGTATATTGCTCCAGATTTGACTGGGGCCACAAGCCGTACCGTCAACGCGATGGTGCTTGGGGCGGGAACAGGCTTCACGGATTCAGTCGTCCCTGGAGATTACATTTCAAACAACAACACCTCGGGAATCACATTTCTGGTCTTCAATAGGGTCACCAACATCAAGGGGGTCAACCTCAATGTCGGCCCCGGCAATGGATCCGGCAGCAACCAAGACCTTGGCGATAGCATCTATGTCGAAACGGGCGACCACTCCACAGGCAATCCTTCGACATCCGTCAATTTTATCAACTCTAAAATTATCACCGGCGACGAAACTTCACCCTTAAATGACAAAGATTTGGTCGTTTTCGGTTCAAATCAATCCAAAATTGGTCAAACTTACCTGATCAGCCAAGGTTCATTCAAGGCAACAATCAATGGACTTCTTGTTTCAGCTGAAGACCCCCCCAATCAGTCACCTCTCACCCTTCAATCCAGCACTGTTCAGACTGGCAACGGCGACGACACCCTGCTTTTTGCCAATACCAATGCTTCGACAGTAATTGGCGGCGATTCATCGCAGGGAAACCTCTTTGATCTCGGCGAAGGTGCGGACGTTGTCTACTTTGCCGCTCCCAACACAATTTATGGCAACAACGTCATCAATATCGGCAAGAAAGATGGAACCGTTGACGGTCAAGCTGACAGCCTGGTCTTTAACGGTACCAATTTCGCGAATGTAAACGGAACCACCACCTATCTCACTGTCAAAGGATTTGAAAATACAAAAGATAGCCTCTTCTATAATAGCATTCAGTATCAAGACAAAGCAACCATCAGCACCGTGACTGGCAACAAAATTCAATTCACATAGTCACCAAGCTTCGTTCAATTCCCCGAAATATCGTCAACAGCTCAATCGAGCAAATAGACCAGATCATATCCCACTTTGTCGATCTAAGAAACATAAAATTTTCTCTCACACAAAAGCCGCGAAGTCACGGTTGTAAATTTTTTACTTGCATCATCCTACGCCAAAGACACGTTTCAACCCTGGATTGCATCAATAATTTTAAGACGTAATTTTCGCCAACCATCTGACTGTGAGAACTTACAATGCCTGCTTGGTTCCGCCAAGCAGGCAAGTTTTTTTTTGAATCAAACCTTAGACCTACCGCCCTACCAGCGCGCCGTCTGGATTCAATTACCACAGCTTGGCAAACATTGGGCCTCATTGCCAAAGCAGATCAATCTATTCAATCCCATACGTTTGATCAGATATTAGCTTCAAACCTGCGGATTCATTGGGCTGGCCCCTTCAAATCGAGAGCAGTCACTGAGATTAATTACTCAATTGACTGCCCATAATGGCCCCAAACCCAACAGGTCTCTGTCTCAAAGAAGGCTTTGCAACACCCGGAATGGCAGGGTCGGAGAAGTGAAATTTCACTCTGCGCGAGGTGCACAGATCGATGCCCCTGAGGGGATGATCCGCAGATTGCCAGGAGAGGTTTTGGAGTGGCACTTGATCGTTCAGCCTCGAGTCCCCATCCATCACCAAAGAAGGGCAGCTCAACAAATAGCCCCCCTTGAGCGATACGGAACTGCCGCTCCCAGGGCCTCCTGGGGCATGAGGCGAGTCTGCGCACTGAGTTGTGGAGCTGCCCTCTATCCTCGCCTCGCTGGGCTGTGTGCTGCCAAGCTGATTGGTTATCGCCGACATCAACCGCAGCAGCCTGAACCGTCAGCCAGCATCCCTTCAATGCAGCAGGCCATCTGGACACGTTCGAACCATACGGCCCTGAACATCAATAAGCTGGCCCATTGGCTCCTCCGGCGGTGATTGAGGACCTGCGTGCAGCTCTGCGGCTCAATCCTGGCAATCCCCGGCTCTGGGCCAAGTTGATGCACCACCTGTGGGTGACGGATCGTCCCCATGAAGCCCTGGCCATCTGGCGACAGACAGAAATCCATCTGCCTGAGCCGCTGCGGCCCTATCTCGTCCTCGGCAATGTTCAGCGTGATCTCAATGCCTTCGATGCCGCCGCCGAGGCCTACGCCAGGGAGACGGAACTGGGCGATGGCGCCCGACAATTGGCAGTGGCCTGGAACCACAGCCAGATCCTGATCGGCCTGGAGCGTTACAGCCAGGCCTTTGCCCTGGCCGAACAGCGCTTTCTGCTCAGCCATCACCAGGCCTGGCGCCGTCCCCCCTACTGGCAGGGATGGCCCGGACCCAGCAAGCAGGACCAATCGCCAGCAGCAACGGCCCCGTTCCTCACCGTCTGGAGTGAACAGGGCATCGGTGACACGCTCCAGTACCTGCGCTGGCTGCCGCTGCTGATTCAGCGGGGATGGAACGTGCGCCTTGAGGTGGAGCCACCGCTGCTGCTGCTGTTGAGGCAGGGTCTGGCCTGGCTGGGGCCCAACCTCACCATCGCGCCGAAAGGAATCGGACCGCGGCCCCTGGCCAACCCCTGCCAGGGATCCCTGCTCAGCCTGCCCTGGCTGCTGGGGGGAGCGCCCCTGGCTGAGGTGTTTCAGCCCCTTCGCCGCGGCTCAGGGCAGGTCACGGGCTACCTTCACTCGCCCCACTGGCCCCTGCCAGCCCCGACGCGGCAGCGGCCGCCCCGCATCGGCCTGGTCTGGGCAGCAGGCCGCAAACACGATGACGATTTCATCCACAGGGAATTTGAGCGCCGCAGCCTGCCCGCTGCGGCGCTGATGGATCTGCTGGCAGGCCTGGAGCGCTCCGGGGCCGAATTGATCTGCCTCCAGTTCGGCGGCCTCGATCGCCAGCGGGCTGCAGGCTGGAGCGGCGGCTTCGCCGACACCTTGGCCGATGGGGTGAACCTGGCCGACAACGCCCGCTGGATCTCGGCCCTGGATCTGGTGATCACGGTGGATACGGCCACCGCCCACCTGGTGGGTGCCATGGCGGCACCGGGCTGGGTGTTGCTGCCCTGGGGCTCCGATCCCCGTTGGCTGCGCCAACGCCACGACAGCCCCTGGTACCCGACCCTCACCCTGCTGCGACAACCTGGCCATCGGGACTGGCCCGGACTTGTGCAACTGGTGCTGGAGCGCTTCCGGCTCTGGCTGGCCGCTTGGTCTAGCCCCTGAGCACCGCTTCGTAGGCATCGGTGCAGGCCTCCAGCTCGTAGTGCTGCTCCACCGTGGCCCTGGCGGCGGCCGCCAAGCGGCGGCGCAGATCCGGATCCTCGAGCAACTGCAGCAGTGCCTGAGCGAGCTGCTCCGGGCTGTTGAAATCCACCAGCAGGCCATTCTCTCCTGCGCGGATCACCTCCTCCACTGGCAGGCCGCGGGAGCCCACCACCGGAGCACCGCAGGCCATTGCCTCCAACAAGCTCCAGGAGAGGGCATAGGGATAGGTGAGATACACATGGGCGGCGCTCACCTGAAAGATGCCAAGCAGATGCTGATAGTCCGTACGGCCGACGAAATGAAGCCGCTCCAGATCGAGCTGCCCCGCCAACTCCTCCAGCAAGGCCCCCTGATGCCCACCGGGATGGTCGCTTGCCGGTCCATAGCCCTTACCGTTCTCGCCGACGATGATGACCTGAACGCTCGCATGGTGCCGCTGCAGCAACGCGACAGCGCGCATGAAGGTGGGGAAACCGCGCAGCGGCTCCAGATGACGGCTGCAATAGGTCACCACCGGATCCCCCGGCCTCAGCGCCAGCTGACTCCCCATCAGCAGCCAGCGATCCGCATAGGGAGCGATCGAGCTGACATCCACGCCCTCGTGAATCACATGGAAGCGCTGACGCAGGTGGGAGGGAAAGCTGTCCCGTTGATAGCGGGTCGGGCAGATCAGGGCATCGCTGGTCGCGATCGCCGCCTGGGAGAGCAGATTCAGGTGATGCATGGAAATGCTCAGATCCGCGGGCACCGGCCCGAGACTCTGATCGAAGCCATAGCCCATCACCAGGGGACTGCCATAGAGCTCCGGATAGGCCACCAGTCGCTGCTCGGGCCAGACATCCCGTAAATAGAGACCCTCCCCCCAGCTGCAGTGATACAGAACGGCATCGGCGATCCACCCCCCCTCGCGCAGGAGCTGGCTGGCCGACCTCACCTGATAAGCCCGGCGCAGGGCCTGCTCAAGATGCCGATCACAGCCGTCCCAGCTGGGCTCGGGCTCCTCAATGGAATAGAGCCCATAGGTGATGCCCTCCGGCATGGCACCCGAACGCCGACCGAGGGCCACCACATCGTGACCACGGGCCATCAAGCCACCAGCCAGATGGCGGAACTGGCCGGGAAAATTCTGATGGATCAGCAGGATACGCATCGCTTCAGGGCGTAACCTGGGGGCTGTTCAGTCTGCCTGATCGACGCTGCCGCACAATCGCGATGTACGGAAGTGAAGGGCACGGAGTTCATTCGAGCCAGATCTGCGGCCATCTTCCGATTGCCGGGATGCCATGGTGACCTTCGACTGGAAGATTCCATCTTGACCGGCTACTGTCCCATCCTCAGCCCCAGCCAGTCCCTGCCAGCAATCAATGTTCCGTCGTCTGCTGAATCGCATCCGCCGCGGACCAGAACCGATCACCGCGGGGGTCAATCTGGTCCAGGAAGATGGCCCGTCCTTGCTGCCAGCGCCACAGAACATCGGCATCACCGAAATGCCCCAGTCGATGCCCTGGACCGTGTCCCGCATCGAACGCATCGTGCGACGCGCCAACG
The DNA here is from genome assembly GCA_943324725.2 of Bordetella parapertussis. GTDB lineage: Bacteria > Cyanobacteriota > Cyanobacteriia > PCC-6307 > Cyanobiaceae > Cyanobium. The sequence goes on from CALPMR020000005.1 coordinate 9,248, forward strand.
CCCAGCCCAGAGATGCCCAGTGCCAGCTGGAAGCACGCCATGCCCGTCACTGCCTGTCGCGCTTCTGGCTGCACGCCCCGATCGACCAGCTCGAGGAGCTCTACGGCGGCCCCATTGGTGAAACCTATCGGCTGCTGCTGCGGGGGCCAATCCCCTCACAGACCCTCTCTGGCGATGAAAGTGAATGGAAGCAACAGCTGGCCCGGCAGCTGGAAACCAACTTCGATGCTCCCGAGCGGCTCAATCTGCTGCTGGCGGTGATGGCCTACTGCGCCCCGGGCAAAATGCGGCTCACTGAAGCGGCCGACAGCCTGCCTCGCTGGTTGCTGGGAGACTATGTCGCCTGCTTCGCCCCCGAGCTGGCTGCGGAGCTGGGCCTGCCGATCGGCCTGTTCGACCAGCCCAGCCCCACCAGAAACGCCCCCCTGACGACAAGCCAGCCAGCGACTGTCCAGGTGGCGACCGCGCCGAATCCCGATCCCGCCCCCTTGCCCCAACTGAGCAGCAGCGGCGGCAGCGAAGCCTTCGCCCAGTTCCAGGACGAGGAATTCATCAACCGCATGGTGGGATTGATCAACCTCTACGCCATCGACCGCAGCGATGCCGAGGTGAAGATGGAACTGGCCCGCCTACGTCGTCTGATCGGCCAGATCTGGCTGGATGTCTCGGTCGCCAGCCTCGAAGCCCTCTATCGCACCAGCCTGGGAACGATCTATCGAGCGCTGCTGTCCAGCAACTTCGGCAACGAAAACCTATCCCTCGAGGATGAACAACTCTGCAGGAGCCTCACCGCTGTCGCCGTCGACATGGAGCATCCCGCCATGGCCCAGGCGCTACTGGCGACGATGCCCTTTCATCCCCAGGGGAAAATGGGCCTGGGTCCGGGACAGAAGCGCTTGCCCCTGTGGTTGCAGGAATCCTTCAACAGCCTCGCCGGCCTGGCCAGCTGAATGTTGAGGAGTGAGCCGCGAACAGCGTGCCCGATTCAACGATGGAACTCATGCCAAGCCAGCACATAGGTCAGGTAAGCCACCGGCGGCACCAGCAGCACCGGCAACAGCGCATAGGCCGAGAGATGGGGTTGGCCGATCAACAGGGGCAGCAGGCAAAGCAGCAAGTAGAAGGCCAGGATCAACAGAATGCGATTCCTCCGCAGCCCCAACCACACCATCACTCGCAGGCGACGGATCTGCCAGAGCCGTTGAGCTCGCTGAGCGGGCGGGACATGGCGCCACCAGGGATGCTGCCACGGTTGCCTTCGCAGCGGTTTCATCGTCAGCGCAGGCGCTCCAGGTTGAGACGTTGGTTTTCGAGATAGCCCGTGATGATGTTGATATAGCGGCGTTGCCGCAGGGTGATATCAGCCGTCAGCGACATCCCCGCCTGCAGCGGAATCGACTTGTGTTCGAGAGCCAGACTCTGACGTTTGAGCTTCAGGACAGCCGGGAAATAAAGCCCCTGGGCATTACTGGCCGAATCCCGGCCCAACTCCGTGGAGGACAGGGCATCAGAGCCGATACTGGCCACGGTGGCGGGAATACGTCCGTAATCGTTGGCCGGAAAGGTATCGAGGGAGATATCGGCCCGCTGACCGACACGGACAAAGCCGATGACCGTATTGGGCAGATACACCTTGGCTTGAAGAGCATCATCAGGAACGATCTTCATGACAGGTTTAGCAGAGTCCTGTTGAACCACCTGCACCACGCTGCCCACTCCGACCGTGATATCAAACACCTGGCCCCGGGCGGGCGCAGTCAGCACCCCGTAGTGGATGCGCTGACGAGCCTGGCTGATATCACGATCGAGCTCGGCGATGCGGCTGAGATTATCCTCAATCCGTTTGCGAAGATCCACCCCCGGGCTGGCCTGGATACCGGCCAACACGGCCCGTAACCTGGAGATTTCCCGTTCCTCGACGCTGCGCTGGGCCTCAAGTTCCTGAACCTTGGTCGTGGCATCAAGCACCTGCACCTCACTGACGGCGCCGCTATCGCGCAGATCGCGATAGCGGTTGGCCACATTCAGCGCCGTGGTCAGGGTGGCCAACTGGCCGCGCAGCCGCGCCTGGCTCTTGAGCAGATCCTGCTGGGCGGCCTGGCGGCGGCTGTTGATGTCGCTCTGCTGGCTGGCCAGCTGGCGCCGTTGATTGGGGCTCAAACCGCGGCCATCGACTTCACCCAGACTGGCCCGATCAATCTGGATCTCATTGAGCAGCTGAGCACGCACCGCCAGAGCCGCCTTGAGACTGCTGCGGGCGTCCTGCAGATCGAAGCGCAACAAGGGCTGGCCTTTCTTCACCCTCTGGCCTTCGCTGACCAACACAGCCTCCACCTGGCCAGGCACCGGCGCGTCGATGCGCTTGACGCTGGAGATCGGCTGCAACTTGCCCTGCACCGCGACGGTTTCATTCAGGGGAGCCACAACGGCCCAGAGGACAACAGCAGCGGTGATACCGACCGCACTCCAGACCAGCGCCGAGGAGCTGAGACCGCTCTTGCGCAGCAACACCGTCTGACTGAATTGCCATTCCTGCACAGCCGAATCGTTGTCCCGACGCTGGCCCTGATGCAACAGCGAACCAGCGGTTGGCTTACCGTCGTGATTCTCGAGCAACTCCACCTTGACCGGCACCAGCAAAGGACCAGGACGGGGACGGGGGCTGGATCGACCTCGAAGGGGTGCGACCAGAAAATCGATGGCGAGATGGATACGATGCTTTAGAGATTGACGCGACATCAGCTCAATCCCTCCAGGTTCTGACTGTTATAGAGGGCGTAATACCAGCCCTGAAGCGCCATTAACTGCTGGTGGCTGCCCGTTTCCATCACGGCGCCACGATCCATCAGCACAATCTGGTCAGCCGGCCTGACCGTGCTCAACCGATGGGTGATGAAAAACACGGTGCGCCCCCGGAATGCCTCGAACAAATTGCGACAGAGCTCCCGCTCGGTGCGGGCATCAAGGGCGCTGGTGGCTTCGTCAAAAATCAACATACGCGGATTCTGCAAAACGGCCCGAGCAATCGCCAGGCGTTGGCGCTGACCACCGGAGAGACCAGCACCACGTTCACCGACACTAGAGTTGTAGCCATGTGCCATCTCCATGATGAAATCATGGGCGCAGGCAATGCGGGTGGCACGAATCATCTCTTCAACAGTGGCATCAGGCTTGACCAGAAGCAGATTCTCACGAATGGTGCCATCAAACAACAGGCTGTCCTGGGGTACGACACCCACCTGGCGACGCAAGGAGTACAATTCAACCTTGGTAACATCAAAACCATCGATCTTCACCTTTCCTTCAAGGGCTCGATAGAAGCGGGGCAAGAGTTTTAGAACCGTACTTTTGCCACTGCCGGAGCTACCAACCATGCCAACAAAACAGCCTTCAGGAATTTCAAGATTGATGCCCTGTAGCACCAAGGGTCCATCGTCTCCGAAACGGAAACTGACATTCTCGAACGTGACATGACCGCGAACTGGCGGCATTGGAATATTAGTGGCCTCCTGTTCAGACTGTTCAGTATTACGATCAACCACGTCGCCGACCATTTGCAGCTGACGGGTAGCGATGCGGAACTGCTGCCAGGTCTGCACAAGCTGAATCAAAGGCCTGGTTATGTAGCCCGAAATAATACGAAAAGCAATAAATCCACCCAGGGTCAGTTGATTCTGCATGACCAGCCAGATACCAAAACCAATCACCAACAAGCCATTGAGATCATTAATAAAAGTTGCAATATTACCGATCGATTCGGTGGTGAGTTTGAGCTTGAAATCTTCACCAATAAAACGAGAATAGCGATTTAGAAATTCCCAGCGGGTCTTGGTTTCAGCATTCTGCGATTTAATCGTCTGAATGCCGGTAATGGCCTCATTCAGGAACGAATAGGTACGAACGGACTCGCCAATTGAACGCTTGACCAGGCCTTCAAACATTGGATTGGTAACCAAAGCCAAAATCAACATCAAGGGCAGCGTGCTGAGAGTGACAAGCGTCAGCAATGGATTGATGGCTAGCAAAATAAAGATATAAAGGATGGCAAAGGCGAAATCGATAACAGTGGTGAGAGCCTGGCCAAGCAAGAACTCACGCAGCCGGTCCAACATATTAAAGTAATAAATAATCTGCCCGACTGGGCGACTATCAAAGAAGCCCTGGGGCAAACGCACAAGGCGATCAAGAATCGTGGATTTGCTGTCCTGATCAATACGGTTGGCAACCTGGGCGAAGATATAGGTACGCAAGGTCCGCACGACTGCAGTCGCCACACCCGCGATCAGCAGCAAGACCGAGATACTGATCAAGGCACTCATATTCTGGTAACGAGCCACCTGGTCAATCAGCACCTGAAGACCAAGAGGTGTAGCCAATGCCAGCAGGTTGACCACACTGGAGGCCACGATCACCTCAACAATTTCGCGGCGATGAGGGCGGATATAGGGCATGAACCAGCTCCAGCCAAAGCGCGCCTCCATGCTGTCGAGCCGACGATCAAGCAACAGCAGCTCCACCAGCCCGTTCTCGTCGACCTGCATCTCGGCCAACGGCACATGCAGAGGGCCCAATTCCGGGTCGAGAATCCGCAGCAGTCCATTCTCATCCACACCATCCAACAACACGAGTTGCTCATGCTGCTCCAAGACGGAGGGCACCGGCACACGTTGAAGGCGGTCCAAGGGAACCTTGGTCATAATGACCCTCAGTCCTAGATAATCCAACAATTGGCCGGCATTAACCAGGTTCAATCGAGCCTGTTGCCGCAGGATTGCAGCAATAAAATCGCGGAGGCTATCGCGATTGAGTGGCAAGTTGAAATAACGAGCCAAAGCCGTAGCGATCGCCAGCGGTATTGTCTCCGCGCCACTGGCCCGTGGCAAGCTGAGAGTGGCTCCGGTAGGTGAGCTGGGTGACAGCGGCCAAGGGGGCAGCGAAGAGTTGTTCTCAACCAAACCAGCCTGAGTCCCGTTGGCAATCAGATCCTGCGGCAAAAGTTCCGACACGGCCAAAGGCTGGCTCGGGCTCGGGCTCGGGGGCTCCGGCAAACCGATCAAACGCAGCCAGGGCAAGGACGGGGCAGCGGATGTCGCCACCTGGTTATCCACCGAGCTCCACAGCGAAGCCAAGGGACCGCCACTGCTATACAGCCACAACAGATCCGATCGCGGCTCAACGGGAGGAGTCGATATTGAAATCTGACTGATCAAACCAACGGCCAGCTCCCGATTCAACCAATCATCCAGAAAAGGCGCATAAGCAGGTTGATGCTGAACGTGCTCTCTGAGTAACTGATAAAGCTCAGCATGGGGCAATTGACGATGAAACCAAGCAGCAAAGGTGTGATGCGCATCCAACAGAGCAAGAAAGTGATCGGCGGGGAGCTCCAGGGTCTTCACAGGCCCCATGGCGCGCACATACTCGCAAGGGCGGCGGCGTACCAGCCCACACCAGCCCACCAGAGAGCCAGGCCCACGACGATCAATCGTGCAGGAGCTCGCGCCAACTGCGTTGGGTGCCAACACCCGCAACTGGCCCTGCAATAGGCAGAAAACAGAAGTCGGCAAGACATGAGCCTCGAGCAGGGTCTGACCCAGTCGATAATCACGCTCGACCAGAAAAGAAACTAGTCCGGCTAATTCATCTGCAGGCAAGGTGTTGAAGGGCTCGAAATGGGCCAGAACTTGATCAAGCGACTCCTCAGATGGCTGGGGTTTGGGGACGGAGGCCAACGATTCTGAGCTCATGTCAATTAAGCTGACAGGGGAGACAACACTTCTGAGCCAAGCACTTCGCCAGCAAGCAAGGCACGAACCCGTTCCTGGAACCAGAACTCAAACAACTCTTTCTGCAGTTGTTCACGCATGGCTGGATCCAACTGAGCTGCAAAGCGCTGTTCCAGGCGAAGAACCAACCAGACATCAACAACAAAGAAAGGCTCCCACAACTGGCCAGGCTCGCCAATTCTTAACCGTGACATCAGATCGGGATGGGCAGCTCCCAAGGGCACCGGTCCAATCAGACCTCGAGAATTGCGCTCAGGACCTTGCGAAAACATTGGAGCCAAATGATCAAAATCGGCTTCTCGGTCTCGGATCTGCTGATAAATCTCCGCAGCCAAATCGGCATCACGAACACGGATCAAGGAGTAGGTGACCTGGTCGAGGTGAAGTTTACGTTCGAGGAAATGGCTCTCAACATCAGCGCTATGGTGCTGATGACTGAAGAGCTGAAGTCGCTTGGCAGCAGTCGCACGCTCGACCAAATCAACCTCGCCGATATCTTCAGTCCCAAGGTAAGCAATACGCGCATCCAAACTTGAGATACCACGCTCAAGCAAATAGGCTTCAACCAATGCCTCAACTTGCTGACTGTCCAAAGAGATAGATCGGAGAATCTCATCCATCACAAAGACCTGTGCTATAGCCTGACCAAATCCCCGCTGGCGAATCATGCGGTTGATGTCATCGGCGCTCAGCAGAGGCCTACCCGGGGAGAGCTGGATTGTGAGTTGAGATGCTTCCATACTTTGATTCTAAATGAAAATGAGGCAAAAGGGTGCAAATCCTAGCGCGGGGTGGGCGTTTGCAAGCAGTCCATCCAAACCTGACAAAGTCAGCACCAAGACCAATCAGTTGATTAAAACAAACCAGGCAAGAGGTGCTGCGAGCAGAATGCGGCTGCACAGCGCACATCTCAATTTACAACAAAGAAGCGACTAGCTCGCTCGCGCCCCGAAGCCAAGATTGATCCACATAAAAGTGCAATAACAACAAGTTCACGCAGAGCATCGCCTGTACCGGCGTCGGCCTGAACAAAATGGACAGGCAGTCGCCCAAGCGACTGGAAAATCCAATCAAGACTAGCAAGAGCTTAATGCAGAGATTGAGAACTTCAAACCACCGATTCGACCACATATGGACGTCCACTCAGCCATTGCCGCAATACGAACCACGACACCAAATCAGATCTTAGCCGGCAGAGCAATCATCACCTCAACACTCTCAGCGTGCACCACATGAAACAAGAACACGAAGAATGGGCTCATTACCTTCAAGCTCAATGAGCATCAGAAGGTGCTGCTTGTCTACGAAAAGCTCAGGACTACTACGATGGGTCCAAAGCGCCAGGGGGATGTGCCAAGAAAATCAGTAAGATCGAATATGGTCGATTCAAATCAAACAGGCGGCCCTCAAATCGAACAAGGTCTAGCCTGATTCATCCCCATCACCGACAGCTAACAAGATGGAAGCCAGCAACCCAGGCGAAAATCAGCGCAGTCACAGCCTTTAAACCAAAACAACCATGAGAGTGATCCTCTGCACACAATACTATCGAGCAAAAGACGATAAGCGGCAAAAAGAAATTGACACCTGCCTCAGGCTCAATACAAACAACCTGGAAATTGACAAGGTCATCATCTTTGCAGAAGCAGGTTCGCCTGAAATAGTAACTGGCCAAGTAGCACATGAAGTCGTACCAATAAACCGGCGCTTGCGATATTCCGACTGGATCAGGATGGCCAGCAAGGAAGAAGATGCCATCATCATGGTTGCAAACTCAGACATCTATCCCCTTTTTACTCGGCAACAGCTGTTAGCGACCCTCTCAGAACCCACTGATGGCCTGGCCCTCACCAGGCGCAACTGGGATCCGGAGCGAAATCAAGGTGTACTGAACCTGCAGCCACAATGGACCCAGGACCTTTGGGCCATTCGCAGCGACGCAGAGATTGGCCAAAGTCTGATGGATAGTACTACCTTTCCATTGGGAGTTCCGGGCTGTGATAACCGGATCAGCCATGTGCTCTGGACTCACGGATTCCAGTTAAAAAATCCCGCCTACCACCTGGCCACAATCCACCTTCAAGCCATCAGTGAGCGCGAATATGATATGGGCAAAGATCGACTCTATGGCGGCAGCACATATGTCTATCCAAGCCTATCTGCAGAGGCGCTCTCGAGCCTGGATCACACCGTCTGGTCCAAAGCCTTGGAGCAGCCAACGGGCATGAGTGTTAATCTCCAAGACAGCGGTGGCAGAAGCGAAACCTTCGTACCAAACAACGAAATCAAGCCAACAAACTACCTGGAACATCCATTGGTCACCCAGTTGCAATGGAGCTACCAAAGCCTGGGAACCGAAGATATCAGCATCTGGAATCAGAGTTGGGAACCGATAGAAGCTGCAGTCCCCGCTGCTGACCTAATCCCGATTCGACTCGTCGACTTGCTGGATCAGGAACTGACGATCGACTTTGGAGGCGACCGTCATATTCAAGCTGCTTTTTTAAAATTGCCACCCAGTAGCGGCCCAACTGACTTGGTTGTATTTCTGGAGTACCGGCGGGACGGACAATGGCTGCGCTGCAACGAAGGCTTATGGATTCAAGAACATGAAACGTCAAGACGTCACCATCTCTGCTTCGATGGAAGAGTCCCAGAACGATGTGATCGACTTCGGCTCAGGCTAAGACGCAACCCAAGCACTTACGGCGCAGAACCTGGGACAGAAATCGTAGAACTCATGTTGTTGGGGGAAGCTCGCGACAGCCCCGCAGAGTCAGCACACAGCGAAAATAATCAAGCTGGACGCGTGGAGCTCCGCCGTCAAGAGGAGGACTGGCGGCAGGAAATCCGCTGCCAAAAGGTGGCGTCCCTTGGACTACGCCTGCCATCATCCATAAAAATACTGCAGACATACAGCAAACGATTTGAAATACTAGAGGTGGACACCAATATTGTCTGTATTGATTTTTACTGGCCGGAAGCTCAACTTGGTACAGAGAAACTACGAAGAGCGCTGACAGAGGGGGACGCAGAAGCAGTATTCAGCGAAGCATTCGTACGACCAGTAATGGAGTGGAGGAAGGGCTTCATTAAAATCTTCAAGACGCATGCTGAGGCGCTCCATTTCTGGCAGTATCCCTGTAAAACAGAACAGGATGCGCTGGAAATACATCGGATGCTAAGGCATACAGCGCGAGACAGGGACACTTACCATATCTACATAGGGCTTCCCTGGGCAACCTATTTAGATAAGAACACTATTCCAAAAGATTTGATTGATGCCTATGCAGGCAAGGTCGCCGCAATCAGGGAGATACTGGCAAACTTCAACCGCAAGCTATGCATACACACGGTCTGCCAACACGATCGCTGGAAAGAGCTACTTCCATTATTGAATAAACTAGGAATCAGCGATCTATGGATATCCCAATGCACGCAAGATCAAATCAACGATCGTTTGCAAACGACCAGCGGCGATAGTAGCTCAGCGCAAGTTCTCAGGCTTCACGCTTGGCCACTCTTCGCAGTCAACGCAATTGACCCTGAACGAAAGCAAGGGTTGCTTTTCAATCCCGTGACAACGAGACACATCAAGGCATCGTTCATAGGTGCATATCAAAAGGGTTATCTTAGTCAGATTCGCAGACGACTTCTGAATCTATCTAATTTAGAAGGCTACGAGATCAGCCTGAATGATCGCTGGCATTTTGAGGACATTGTATACAAGCAACAGGTCAGCACGCTGCAACCAATACAGAATGATGGCTTAGAAGCGGAAGAACTGGAACAGGTTCGCAGGTACAATGAATTACTATCTACTAGCATTTTTTCGCTATGTCCATCAGGCTCAGGCCCAAATTCAATACGTTTTTGGGAAAGCCTGGCTGCCGGAGCAATCCCTGTTCTCTTGAGTGACTTCTGCGCACTGCCTGATCTCGAACGTATGGCGCCTGCACTTGCAAGAGATTGGCAAGATGCAGTAATCATACATTCAGAGTCGGAATTACATTTCCTTCCTGCTCGATTGGCTCAGATTGATGCGCGAGAACTTGAGCAGCGTCAAGCGCTCTGCCGCAAGCTGTTTGAAGCCAGCCGATCGCTGACCTGCTTTGGCTCGGTTCGGCGAGCCACAGAGCCAATTGCTCAGCCCATACTCTACTTCTATCCTCAACAGATCCAAATTCCAGGGGCAAGCAGCAAGACATTTGACGGCATTGGCCATCAACAACAGATGATCGCACCTGTTGCTATAGATAGAATAACAGTACGAGATCTGCATCTAAGGCAGACAGAAAAGCTAATTGAGATCAAAATTGAGCTTGAAAGCTGTTCATTTCGTGACATAGAGTTTAGCGTAGACCATTATCTTGAGCATGACAAATTCATGCATCTCTTTGATCACAGACTCGCAACGAAGCCCGACGGATCAAGTCTTGAGTTTCACCCACACTCATCCCAGGAACTGTGGGCCAATGGGTTACGTCTCAGTTGCCGTTGGCGCCTCGGACATGTACATGTACCGACAGCGCAGCTTAAATTGACGATAATAATTGAAAAGGATGCTTTTGCCAAGCAAGCAAATCACTTTGAAAACCAGGGCATTATACAGTCGCTATCTAAAGATAATTCAAAGCGCCACGACGACTGCTTCGATAGTCACTCTATCGAAAGTGCCGAGATTTTTAAACAATTTGCTTCGCTTGCGGGCACACGCAACCTGAGCAAGGGTGAGCCACTCTTCCCGACAAAGTCAACCACAACACACAACCTGATCGGCGAATTAATCGGAGATGGCACAACAATGTACATCCACCTTATGAATAGAAACTATAATGTAATTCGCAATCTAGCCAACTGGCTTGCTCAGGATTTCGACGAACTTATACTACTGGATTGGAGCTCCCATGAACCAGTCGCTACAATTCCAGGAATCTTCGATGACAAACGTCTTCGCATCATCCGCGTTGAAGGACAAGAAACATTTATCAGAACAATCGCTCAAAATCTTGCGTCAAGGATGGCACGCAATCGCAAGATCATGAAATGCGATTCTGATGTAGAATTCAAGGGTAATTTCTTTGCCGCTCATCCACTTTTCCCTGGTGAGTTCTGGGTAGGAGATTGGCATCATGCACGCGACATGAACGAACGCCATTTACACGGAAACACTTACTATCACATTGACGACTTTCTGCGTGTGAATGGATACGATGAAAGGATCTACAATTACGGACAAGATGACACCAATCTCAAAGATCGCATGGTCCTAGCCTCCCTAAGCAAGCGCGTATTCAATCTTAACTTTATTAATCATCAACAACATGATCACGCTCAGCGAGTTCAGAATCAAAGACTCCCTCACCCCCTCGTCATGGGATTCGCAAACCGCTTAATGTGTAACTGCACTGAGATATGGAGCCCTGAAATGCAGTTTACCAGTTGTGAACTAATCGATAAACGATCAGACTCGGAACTAGTTTTTAAAGCGACAATTGACAAAACCCTGCACACAGATACGACAAGATTTGAAGATCAGGCCATCGACATTGTGGCAGGCTGGCATATGTCAGGCGCCATGTTACGAAGCCTAAGCAGAGAAGAGAAACTGGCAGTCATCTGGCAGAAACATACTCAAGACTAACAGTGACCCATTAGGCAGAGAATATTAGTCAATGGTATTTTTGAATTCAATTCATATTTTTCTATAAAGGCAAAACATTGATCGATACCGCAAACCGATTAAACTGGGCATAGCAATATTTCTTTGTCAGCGATTGACAGCTTGCCACTTTGCATCAAATCTCCCTCGCCCATGTTTTGTCCCATGCGATTAATCAAATGCCTGAATCAATAATGAGTCCAATTAATCTTTTTCCAAGCCCTATTCCCATCCGAGATCTGAGTAGTCTATTATTCCAAGAAGAGGAGCAGCAAGATCGACTAAAGCACTTTGTCGAAACAACATGGCAGCGGCGTCCTTTCGCCCAAAATCCAGGTGGCATGTCGTTGGAAGCATGTTTCTTCCTCCATGAAATACTGGCCTTGCTCGCACCACAAACTGTCATCGAAAGTGGAGTCTGGCATGGCATGGCTACTTACATTATTGATAGCATTCCCAAGGTTAAAAATATCCACTGCTTTGATCCAGTGGCGACAAATATGGATTTTATTAGCTATCAATCACCGAAAGGTCGTTACTACAGTCTTGACTGGGCTTCTTCCATATTTAGTCAAATTTCTGCCGACAGCTGCTTAGCCATCTTTGATGATCACCAAGATCAAATGGAGCGACTATGCCTATCTTTTTTGCGAGGGATTCGCTATGCAGTATTTGACAACAACTATGCGTTCGGTGGCGGCGACCATAGATCCCTATTTGACCAACTTCGAGCAAACCCAGAACCGAACAACTTTTCACGCCAACTAATCGAAGCTATCTATGTCTCAAGACCATTCCATGCCGATGACAAGGGCCTTGCGCCACTGTACAATATTACGCCAGATTTTCTATTAAATGAATATAGCGACGCCAATGCTAGCGACTACAACTGGTTGACACTTGTAGTACTTCGCGAGAACAATTGGCGCAGCTATTCTCAAAATAGTTCCATGGAGGAACTCGCAATACTTCCAGCCTGCAGCACATAGCACAAGGTCAAGGGCTCGCCTAAAAGTCAACTCGACAATCAAACCACATCTAGTTGATAATTCAAATGTTTTATACCATAAAGCTTCGTGGTATGCAATGACATTAGATGACATCGACGATTCAAATCTTCAGATTTTGTCTGGAATCTGCATGGGAATCACCTTGTCCGAGACGCCAAAATACTGGCAGCTGAGCTACATACCAATCCGTGATTCCCGGAGTAACGCGTTGCCACTGGACTTGAGGGCAATTTCTTGACTGACGACTGGCTAGTGCAGGTCAAACGTCCCTTTGCCATCAGTGGGACCACGATGGCGCAAGATAATCTGTCTTCAACAGACGCTGAACTGAACGAAAGCGAGCGGTAACGCCTCGCATGTCATCGAAGCATTATGATCCAATCTGCTGGAACCAGCCTATGAAGTGAGCTGGATCAATCCGGCACCATTTAATTTTCGCAACCGAATCGGTCAGGTTGTCACTGATCTCTGGATCCACAGTAGGAGTGGCATCACGACTTGCTTGAATATTTGTTGCACCATTTTAATCAGATTTAAGGACATCCCGAAAAATCGCCTATCCCGAGGATTCGGTCACAAGCCGGGGCCTGACGAGGCATAGAGTCTTGATTACGGGGTGCCACTGAAACCCGATTTTTTGAGATGCCCTGAACCAGGAACCTTTTTGTTTAACAGGCCATGAAAGCGTCAATTCATCAGCTAGATGGAGCGGACACTTCTCAGCCGTGAGGCCTTGATATCCCAAGCAACCGCTAATGTTAAAACAATGAGCATGCCAATTGCCGACAGTGATAAATTTAATCGACATTCAGCCGACAACTTTTGCACTTCATGGCGGCCTCAGAGACGCTACCACATCAAGACAGCAGCAAAGAGGCATTGGCTGCCGCAATCCAGCCGACCGATTGCCCATCAATTCTAGAATTCTCACCTTATTCAATCAGGATGAACAGCCAACCAGAGCATTTCAAGCCATGCTATACATGGCCAAACGAATATTTTTACTTTAATCACTACTTCGACTCGGAAACCTATCGTATTTTTATTATTGAAAATATCGCTCATAACTGGGAGTGGCTCCATACCTACCGTGATCGCATCCGCCCCACTGACTTCTTTTTTGTCAGACTTGGATGGTTTTTTCATGATTGGCTAGTTGAAGAGTGCCGCCGCTGCGTGAATTCGCTTGGCATTCCAACCAATCAATTCAGAATTATGTTTAACGACTATGCATCCAAAAGCCTATTTGAAGATCATGGATTTAGCGGGAAAATCATCAATCATAACGCTTTCCTGGACTACAATCTTTTCGAACCTCGTCCATGCGAAAAGATCTACGATGCAATTTATACAGCACGTCATGTCCCATTCAAACGGCACCATCTCTGTCAAGAAATCCCAAACCTGGCGCTGATCACAGGCCCTAGTTACTCTGTAGACAGCCAGGATAAACTTCCGGCACATGTCTACCGAAATAACCATGTACTGAATGAAGAAGAGGTCAGGGAGAAGATCTCAGCAAGTCATGTCGGACTGATTCTCTCTGAGATCGAAGGAGCTTGCTATGCAAGCAGCGAGTATTTACTGATGGGAATTCCTGTTGTCAGCACATTTTCCCATGGTGGCCGTGACATCTGGTATAACGACTATAATTCAATTATTTGTGCGCCTGATGCTGGCAGCATCGCCCAAGCAGTAGCCAAACTTAAGAACACATCGCGGGATCAAAAGCGGATCAGGCAAATGCATAAATCACTCTCCGATCAGATGAGACTGGATTTTTGTGCTCTTCATGAGGAAGTAGCGTCTGAATCTGGAAACACATCGATTGATTCTAGGCTTTATTTCCAGCAAAGTTTTTTCCATAAGATGATGCGCACCCAAAAGCCCGACTTTGATCAAATCTTTTCCTGAAGCAATAGCTAGATCTGCCACACTACATTACCCGGTCTTAGTATCTCTGCCAATCAGATCGTGAAACCAGTCAGCCATCCTCCCGCCAAATAAAATTTATCCTTATTGAGATACTGAGAGATACTGGCGATTATACCATATTTCGATATTCATCACTCTGATCAGTCATCATTCAATACTCCTCTCAGTATCGGTCCCAGCAGGGCAGAAATGGGCAGGATCGCAGCAGGGGGTCCAAACGATCCTGAAAAGGAAATTGAGGTTGCGGATAGGATTCAACCGCATCAATCAGGTCCAGTTGCGACTCAATCAAATCTGACAAAAGATATATGGGATCTGGGATGAGATCGAAAAAAGAGTAGTAGTCATCAAACTTAAGCAATTGAGTCTCACCGCTCAGCTTCCTCCTGTCAGCAGCTTTGGATTGATCTCTCATTTCAAAGTGCGTCGATCCTTTACCTGAATCCTGCAAGAAGAATGGCAAGCTAGGCACGTGATAGGCATGAGAGAATACAACTCCATGCAGAGACGTGGTGATTGTATACCGACAGCCAAGAATTGCCGCGGAGAAGGCCTCAACGCCTTGGTGCACACTGATCTCGATCCAGCTCAATCCTGCCGCCTCAATCTTTTGAACCAATGACCTGATTTGCCCAATTGATTGTGACCAATGCATGATGATGCCAATGTCTACCTGTACGCCAATCTCCGGCCTGTAAAATCTCGGCATCAATAGAGCGGGATCGCCAAAGATGGGGGGACAGGCAACCCCAAGAGCTTCTAACACTATCTTGGTTTGAAAACCTCGCAAGGCACAAACTTGAGCATGGAATGGCTGAATCTGCTTAGACAGGATTCCAGAGCCCCAGATCACTGCATTGCCGCCTTTGATGTAGGCATCAGAAATAATCGAGCCGCAGGTCAAAAACACCTGATCTGAGGTACTGGAAGGATGCACATACTCCAATGCTCGTCCTGTGATTTTCTCAAATAGGTAGGCGCCGACGAGATCACCAACATTCTGGCGGCCGTCATCGCAAATCCAATGCCACAGTTTTGACTGCTGCGACAGCTGCCAGACCCGATGCCTCGCATGCTGACCCGGACTTGGCTTTGGCAAAGCGATCGCTTCCGCGCCTTCTGGCCGGAGGATCGTCAGGTTCTGCCGTAGGAAATCCGCGCCAAGCTCCGGGCAACCTCGCTGCAGCCATATCGCCACGGTTGTTTCAATCCGACCCAGGCAACGAAGCACTCTGCGGGCAAAGCCGCCATTGACCAGAACGCAGTCAACACCACTCCCCTGCATGGCCATCGTTTGCAGGATCGGGGCTGTTCCAGCCTGCCGAGCTGGTAAGTTGGCTATCCAGGAGTGAAGCTTCGGCAACATCAGAGTCAAGACTGCAGCTTCAGCTCGTCCAGGCAAAGCCAGCAGGTGGAGCGTTTGGTCATCCCCCTTGGCGATCTGCTCGAGAGCCGTCTGCAGCAGACACCATTCGGCTAAATCTTGACGACTGAGTGAATTGCGCGCACAGCGGCAATCAACGCCACCACAGTGCACGCAGGGTGGATAATTACGCACGCGTCCGGAGTGAATCAGCCGTGTGACCACAGCCGCTTGCGGATCAAGGCTTGCCAACAGGCGAACGGAGGCAAAGCAGGCCTGCTGCGCCAAGATCATGGGGGGTTCCTGGCTGCCTTCGCCGCTGCGCGCACCCAGCAACGTCAGGGCAATCTGCCGGTGCATCACCCGGTTCCGGTTCAGCGGCGCAGACGACAGCATCCCGTTGCCAACTCACTTGAGGAACCTAGGCTCTGGAAGTTGATCCTGCCGTGGCCAGCCGCTCCTTGTCCCTCTCCGTTTCCGTGGTCATGCCCTCGCTGGGGCAGGGAACCTGGATCGCAGAGGCGATTGCATCGGTGTTGCAGGAGCCCGATGTGCCGCTGGAACTGATCGTGGCCGATGGCGGTTCCAGCGACGACACCCTGGCCATCCTTGCCGCCATCGCGACGAACGAGCCGCGGCTGCGCTGGTTCTCCAGCCCTGACAACGGCCCAGCAGAGGCTCTCAACCGCGCCCTGGCCCTGACCCGCGGCACCTTGATCGGCTGGCTCAATGCCGACGATCGGCTGCTGCCCGGCGCCTTGAGCAGGGCTGTGGAAGCGATGCGGCTGCATCCTCAATGGCTGATGCTCTACGGGGAGGGAGAGCATGTCGACGCTGAAGGACGCTTCCTTGAGACCTACCCCACCTGGCCCCCTGCCTGTGGTTTGGCCGGATTCTGGGACCACTGCTACATCTGCCAGCCGACGGTGCTCTGGCGGCGCACCCTTTCGTTGCGACTGGGGCCGTTCGACACCAATCTGAAGACAGCCTTCGACTTCGACTACTGGCTGCGGGCCTTTGCCGCCGTCCCTGACCGCATTGGCTATCTGCCGCACCGCCAGGCCCAGACGCGATTGCATGACGCCACCATCAGCCGCAGCCGTCGTGCCCTGGTGCTTCAGGAAGCGCTGCAACTCACCCATCGCACCTTCGGCTGCGCTGCTCCCCATCTGATCGACAACTATGCCCTTGAGCTGCATCGCAGCAAGCGGGACCCGGCAGAGGAGCGGGACATCGCAGCAGCCCAGGAACGGGCCATCCGGGAGGCCGAATCCTGGCTGGCAGCCGGGGCGGCGGCCGATCTGCGCAGCCGCTGGCAGCTGGATCCGCTGACAGCTCCGCTGCGCCAGGCGATCGAACGCTGCTGCGAAGACCTCGCTCTGCCCCAGCGCCTGAGTGTGCGCCTGATCGCCGCTGTGCACCCGGAACTGCTGGAGCTGGCCGACGCTCCCCCGGCTGCCGCCCATACCCGCCTCTTGCACTGGCTGCTCCTGCGCGCCTGGGGCAAATGCCAGCTCCTGCGGCAGGATCAGGAGCTCTGGCAGGCGGTGGCAGCCCAGGAGCCGCCACTGGCCGTGGCGCTCCCCGCCCTGGTCCTCTGGCACCAGGATGGTGAGCTGCAACGACAACAGCCCCTGCCCCAGGCCGCCACCGCGTTTTCCCTCTGGTGGCAGCGAAGCGCCGAGCAGCTGCTGAAGCCGGTGCACTTGGATGCCCGGGGCGACCTTCTCGCCAGTCCGCCCACTGACCCCACGATCGCCTTCCAGCACCGTCCCTTCGGGGTCAACCTGATTGGCCATGCCGTGGAAACGCTCGGCGTGGCGGAGGATCTGCGCATGGCAGCCAGAGCCCTGGAGGCCGCCGGCGTCCCCTGGGAGCTGGTTCCCATCGCCAATCCTGGTGCCGCCGAAGGCCATGACCATGACGTCCCGCCCTCCCGCCAGGCGGCGCCGAACAGCTGGGGGCGCTATGCCTTCACCCTGGTGCTCCTGGCACCGGCGGACCACGCTGCCCTGCTGGCCCGCGAGGGATTCGGAATCGTCGAGGGGCGCTACACGATCGCCGCCTGGCCCTGGGAGACAGATCTGTGGCCAACACCTTGGGCCGTGCTGCCGGAGGTGGTGGATGAGATGTGGGCCAATTCCAGCCTGATTGAAACGGCACTCAAGCCGGCAGCGAGCGCCAGCGGCAAACCCCTGCTGGCCTTGCCCCCCGCCGTCGCCGTGGATCGGCCCATCCCCTGCCCGCAGGAACGCAAGGATCTGCGGCAACAGCACGGGCTACCCGTGGACAGCGTGCTGTTCGGCTATGGATTTGACCCCCGCTCCTGGCTGGCCCGCAAGAATCCGCAGGGATTGATCGAGGCCTTCCAGCGGGCCTTCCCTGCTGAGGCGAGGGAACGGGACAGGCCTGCAGTGAGCCTGTTGCTGAAAACCCTGCCGCTGGCGGATCCCAGGCCCGAATGGCAGGTGCTGCGCGAACGGATCGCACAGGACCAGCGCATTCATCTGATCGAAGCGGATCTGCCCAGGGCGGAGCTTCTCGATCTGCTCGCCTGCTGCGACGTCTATGTCTCCCTGCATCGCTCGGAAGGCTTCGGCCGCACCCTGGCGGAAGCGCTGCAGCTGGGCCTGACGGTGATCGCCAGCGACCATGGCGGCAACAGGGATTTTTGCCACAGCTCGATGGCCTTGGCCGTGCCGTGTCTACGCCGTCCGATCGGAGCCGAGGACTACCCGCACCCCCAGGGACAGAGCTGGGGAGAGCCCGACCTGGAAACCGCGGTGACCCTGATGCGGCAACAGGCGCAACGGTGCCGCAGCGGCGCCGAGCCAGTGGCCCGGGAGCTGATCGAAGCCGAGCGGCTAAGGTTCTCGCCTGGCGTCGTCGGTGAGCGCTACCGGGCAAGGCTTCAGCAGCTGTGGCTGGACCGTGCGTGCCTCTCTGAGCACCTGGCCGCCCGCCAGGGCCCCTGACCGGCGGCTCCTGGCAGCCTGAATCCGGGAGATCAGGGCCGCTTCAGGGCAGCTCCGCATCCACGGGCGATGGGGCCGTGAGATTGCTGCGCAGGGTGGAACGCAGGATGTTGTTGTCAAAACGCAGCCGATCCCGTTCCTGTTCCAGCTCAAGGCGCTGGCGATCGGCTTCCGCCAGCTGCCTTGTCATCTGATCGAGGCACTCCTCCAGCCGGACCCGTTGCTCCTCCAGCCAGGCCCGACGATCAATCTGCCAGACAGGATCGCTGCCGATCGGCGCCACAGCCTCAAAGCCCGCCTCGAGCAGATGGGTATGGAGCGCCTGCCGCTGCGGGGCGCTCGACCGTCCCAGAGGGGTCCAGCGAATCTGCAGGAAGCGCTGCAGCCAGTCCTTACAGCCGCTCAGCAGTTCAAGTGGATCGGGGCCGAGCAGGTGCAGCCGACCGGGAGCCGAACGCACGTTCACCTGCAGCTGGGGATCGGACTCCACCCAGCGCCGCAGCACCCCATCCAGCCGTACCCGCATCCGCAGGCTGGAACCGAGCAGCTGCAGATTGGGATGATGGAGCAGCAACGCCTCCGGGGTCAGATTGCCGTTGTGGCGTGGATCGCTGTAGACCCGCCAGCAACTCTGGCGATCCTCCGGCCCCAGCCAGGCGGCCTGCAGTGTGAGCCCCTGCCAGGCCGGCCCCCGCAGCTGATCAGCCAAGCTCTCGGCCACCGCAGGATCTTGCGGTAGCAACAGCACCGGATCACGACTGGGCAACCGTTCCAGAAACAGCTCGCAGGGGGCGCGGCCTGCCAGCACCTGCCAGCTGGTTCCCTGCGACCGCGGAAGTTGACGGGTCACCGGCAGCTTGTGGCGTTGATCTTGACAGGACTCTAGGCAGTCCGTCATCAACGAAAGCCAGCGGTTCGGCAGGAAAACCTGCCGCCATTCCTAAGCTCAGGCAGCTCCGGGGTTCGACCGGAATCAGTGCAGCCAACGCCACCGTCATGCCAACCGATTCAACGCTGTTGGTGCTTGTGTCCCGCCCGGAGATCCCCTGGCCGCTCGCCATTGCCGAGCGGGCCATGGCGATCTGGCTTCCCGACGAACTGATCGCGGATGGCCAGGCGGACCCCCGGCCCCACTGGCTCGGCTACGCCAGCGCGATCGACAGCGTCAACGCTGTTGGTGACTGGCGTGACGCCGCAACCCTGCGAAGCTTCCTCGAGGACTGGCGGCGGGACTCCGAGCGGCTCCTGAGCCTGTGGCGAAACGATCCCAAGCGCTTCCGACTGCTGAACCTGGCCCGGCTGAGCCCCGAAGCGGTGCAGCGACTCCTGGACGGCGTCAGCGACGCGGCTGCGGAGACTGGGGATTCACACCAGAGGGAACGAGCCAGAACGTCTGCCGATGCCCCTGGGGAGGAAGCCTTGGAAGCACGGATCCTGGAGGCAGAGGTCCTTGAGGCAGGCCTCCTCGCTGCGGCGCCGAACCCGCTGATCCCTGAGCTGCCTGGCCGCCAACAGGCTCTTGCCACATCAGATCCACGGCTGGCCTGCTACTTAGAGCGTCGCGAGGATCTCCATGAGCTCTACGCCGAGCTGGAAAGCTGCGCCGATCTGCTCGGCCGCGAACCCGAGTACCAGGCTGGCGCCGACCGTGTGGACCCTGAAGCGGCCGCCGAACTGTTGCTGCAGGCCTGGGAGGGACGCCAGCTGGCCGCTAGGCAGGAGGCTGAACTCGCGGAGCTGCAGCAAAACCACCAGGCCCTGCAGACCAGGCTGAGCCGCCGGGAGGCCGAGCTGGTCCGTCGGGCCCTGGCAATCGAAGAAGACCTCAGCAACAGCGTCGAACTGCTGGAACTTCAGTTGCAACAGGTGCAACAGGAGTTGCGCATCGTCGAGCAGGAGCGCTGCCAGAGCCTGGCGCGCCAACAGGAGCAATCGCAACAGCTGGAGCGATTGCTGCCGATGGAGCAGGCACTGCGGCAGAGCCAGGCGCGCGAACAGGAACGATCGCAACAACAGCAACGCCTGACCCTGCTCGAACAGGAGAATCAGCGCCTGTTCCTGGCCCTGGGTGGCGGCGATTGCCTGGAGCGCAGCCAGATTCCGCTCACGGTTGAGCTGATGCGCCGCAGGCTTCAGTTGAACGGCTCAGCGTCCAGCTGATCGGCCACCACCCAGTCAGTCAGCCAGAGGCGCCGCCAATGACCGCCGGGATGCTCCTGGAAACGACGTCGACTGAAGTACCAAAGCCGATTGAGCTGGAAACTGGCGCCATTCCATTGGCGCAATCGATCATCATCGGCCAGGGTGGCACTGCAGCTGGGGTTGGCCAGCTGCATCGGCTCCAGCCAGGGCCCTTGGCTGATGCACTCAATCTGGGGATCGGCCGCCAGGCGCTCCCGATAATCCAGATCCTCAAAATAAGCCGGATGAAAGGCCTGCTCAAACCAGCCGATACGGTTCCAGGCCAGAGCGGTGATCAAGAAGGCCGAGAAGGCGGCGGACCCGTCCAGCAGACCCAGCCACTGGGGACACTTCGGATCGATCCGCTGCAGAGCCAGCTCGAGGGCACCGGAAGCCAGCACCACATCGTGGTTGAGCATCAGGCAGAACGAGGCCTGGGGAAATGATCGCAGAATCAGATTCCAGCTGGCAGCCACGCCGAGATTGGCGAACGGCCGAGCAATGCGCACCCTGTCCACCCATGGGTGGCCGTGACGTTCCAGGCCTGCCAGCAGATCAGCCACAGGACCAGGTCCGCCGCTGTTATCGACAAGAGCCAGGGTGCCGATGCGGCAGCTCAGGCTGGCCAGCAGGCGCTCCAGATGATCAGCCCCATTGAGAATCGGGACACCCAGCAGCGGCACAGCCACCCCGGCGGGCGGCAGGGGCGGTGACAGGAGCTCCAGGCTCGTCCAGAAATGTTCCAGCAGCTCCTGGGCGGACGTCCGCTCGACCACATCGGCCAGGCGCTCCCACAGCAACGGCCGCTTGGCCCGCTGCCGCAGGGGCAGGGCCGTGAGTTCCAGCCGGTAGTGCTCCAACCAGCGGCGCATGCAGGACACCGCTTCCGGCAACAGAGCCAGATCGAGCAAACAGCGAATTTCCTCGGCCCGTCGTGCATCGCCGCGGGCCGGGCCGCTGCGGTCGGCCTGTTCCAGCAGCGCGCGGCCGAGCCGTGCCGCCTCGCGCCTGCAGGCGGCGATGGGATCATCAGCATCGCGAGCCATTCAGGGCCACCGGAGGGGCGAAGCCTAGACAGGCCGGCCTGACTGGGCAGCCGGCGGCATCAATACCCAAAAGCGGCAAGATCGTCCGCAAATGTTTCAGCCACCAGGCGGCGCAGACGCTCGCTCCAGATCCCGGGCCCGCCATCGCTGACCTGCTGGATATGACAGGAGCCAAGCCTGAAGCCAAGACGCTGGGACAGGGACAGCATCGCCTCCTGGCGACGCTCAAACTGAAACACCTGATCGACAAGCGACTGGCCGGCAGGATCCTGCAGGAAATCGAGACAGGACATGGCGCTGGGTGGGTAGGCAAACAACGGCGAAGGCTCTCCCTGGCAACGATGACGATGCAAAGCCTCGAGATAGGCCTCAAAACTGAGATCAAGGCGGCGGGAGGCGAAGCGTGAACAGCGCCAGGCGTAAAACGAGTACTGCCGGTCCCAGGGATTGCGCACGATCGAGAAGCGATAGAGCGCGTCCCAGGTGAGGGGATCCAATCGCTGCTGCCATTGGGCAGCCGTGAGGTGATCCTCATAGCCCTGGCAATCGCCACTGGCATCTTGCGTCACATTGGCCTTGCCGAAAGGGAAGCCAAAATGCGCCGCCAGCTCGGTGCGAATCGAACTGGAGCTGGTGCGGGGAATATCCACAAACAGCACCCCGGCACGTTGCAGAGCCGTGGCCAGAGGCTCCTGGGCAGGGGTGGAGAGTTCTGACATCACCGAGAGCGGGGCCGGGATGGCACGGGCGGGAAAGCCAGCGATGCGGCGCCAGAATGATCTTGGCAGTGCCAGGCTGCGAACGGCACTTCTACGATGGGAGCTGGAGCCCCGGTGCAATGACTGATCTGGCCGGAGCGGCTGAGAAATCGCGCCTTCTGCGCCTCGCCTTCAGCGACTTCCCCGGTCGCTTCAATCCCGATCGGCTGCTGGCACTGTTGCAGAACCAGTTCGCCGTCGAGGAAGTGAATCAAGATCCCGACTATGTGATCCATTCGGTCTTTGGCTACGAATTCCTGCGTCATGAAAGCGCCATTCGAATTGCCTTCATCGGCGAGAATGTACGACCAGATTTCAATCTCAGCGATTACGCCTTTGGCTATGACTGGTTGCAGTTCGGAGATCGCTACCAGCGGGCACCGAATTTCTTACTCTACCCGTCCTGGCAACTACTGCTGCAAAATTCACAAAGTGAAGCGGCACCAGCAGCCAAAATCAGGCCACCAGGATTTTGCGCCTTTCTCTATAGCAACACCCAGGCCCAGCCGATGCGCGATCAGCTCTTGGATCGCCTGGCGGAGATCGCCCCGGTGGATTCGGCCGGCGGCCATCGCCGCAACATGGCAGCGCTGGCGGTGAAGGCCTATGCCTCCGGTTGGGAAGAGGCCGCCCTGGAGTGGTTTCGCCACTACCGGTTTGTGATCAGTGTCGAGAATAGTTCCACACCCGGCTATACCACGGAAAAAATTGTACAAGCCCTGGCAGCGGGATCAATCCCGATTTATCACGGCGATCCATATATTGAGCGCGTCTTCAATCCTGAACGCATGATCAATGTGCATCGGCTTGGACTGGAGGGTGCCATTGCCAAAGTCCAAGAATTGGAAGCTGATCCACAGGCCTACGCTGCCGTGGTGGCCCAGACCCCTTTCACAGGCGGCGCCGCACCGAGAGATCACTCTCTGGAACATCTGCTCGCTGGTTTCAGCCATATCTTCCGCCAGACACCCGAACAAGCCAAGCGGCGAACCCAACATTTCTGGGGCCCGATCTACGAACAACGGCATCGCGCCGCCTTTTGTGCCCAATAAAAAGCCACCCCTGCATTGGGGGTGGCCAGGATGAATGCGTCTCGATTCAACTGAGAGACTCGAACTCAGACCTTGACAGAACGACGGATACGCTGACGAAGACGGCGGGACCAACCGAAAGCGGCGCCGGCACCTAACAGAGGAAGCGGGCCAGGAGCATCGTCATAAGGGTTGGCAGCAGGCCCAGCAAGGTCTCTG
>CALPMR020000006.1 GCA_943324725.2 Bordetella parapertussis
GCCAGGACCCGCGGTCTGCCCCTGGTGGCCAGCTACCACACCCACCTGCCCAAGTACCTGGAGCACTACGGCATGGGCATGCTCGAACCGCTGCTCTGGGAGCTGCTCAAGGCCGCCCATAACCAGGCCCAGCTGAACCTCTGCACCTCCACCGCCATGGTGGAGGAGCTGGCCGCCAAGGGCATTCAGCACACGGCCCTGTGGCAGCGCGGTGTGGACACGGACCTGTTCCGGCCTGAACTGAGCTCGGCGGCGATGCGGGAGCGGCTGCACGGCGGCCACAGCGACAGCGGCAACCTGCTCCTCTACATCGGCCGGCTGTCGGCGGAAAAACAGATCGAACGCATTCGGCCGGTGCTGGAGGCCATCCCCCAGGCGCGCCTGGCCCTGGTGGGCGACGGACCCCACCGACAGCAACTGGAAAAGGCGTTCGAAGGCACCGCCACCACCTTCGTGGGCTATCTGAGCGGGCAGGATCTGGCCGCCGCCTATGCCAGCGGCGATGCCTTCCTGTTCCCCTCCAGCACCGAGACCCTGGGCCTGGTGCTGCTCGAAGCGATGGCGGCCGGCTGCCCGGTGGTGGGGGCCAACCGGGGCGGCATTCCCGACATCGTCAGTGATGGGGTGAACGGCTGCCTCTACGACCCGGATCGCCCCGACAGCTTCGTGACCGCCGTGGATCGGCTGCTGGGCGATGCCACCACCCGCCGCTCTCTGCGCCTGGCGGCCCGCACCGAGGCGGAGCGCTGGGGCTGGGCCGGCGCCACCGACCAGCTGCGGCGCTATTACCGCCAGGTGCTCGGCCTGGGGGATCTGCAGCTGGCCGGCTGAGCGCCTGCTTCTGGCGCTGGTGCTTGGCATGGCAGCGCCGAAGGCCTGGGTGCATCAACCTTCAGACGCTGGGAGCACGGGTCCGTTGAGCGCGGTTTCGTTGCGCGAGCTCCGATCCACACTGGCTCCTGGCGTTGGCTGGTCATCGCCTCGATCGTTGTTGTTCGCGGATCGGCGCACAGCCGGTTGTCGGCGGAGCCCACCGGGCCGGGGCCGGCCGATCGGGGGCACCGGCCCGGACTTCGGTGCGTTGCTCAGTGGCCCCGGCCGCTGTGGAACCAGGTGCTCATCAGCGCCTTGACCATCGGCGCCGCCACCGTGCCGCCGAAGCCGCCGGAGTTCTCGCCGAAGGCCACGATCACCAGGCTCGGCCGGCCGGCCGGGGCGTAGCCGCCGAACCAGACATGGTCCGGCCGGGGAGGATCTTCTCCCGTGCCGGTCTTGCCGGCCACCGCCGGCAGGGTGGGATCGTTGAGGATGCGACCGGTTCCTTCGGTCACCACCATCCGCAGACCTTCCCGCAACACCCTCAGGGTTGACGGCTTGAGGGCCAGCCAGTGGCGGGGAGTCGCGTGTTCGACCAGATGGGGCGTCACCAGGGTGCCGCCATTGGCGACGGCGCCGTAGAGGCGGGCCATCTGGATCGGCGTCACGGTCACGGCACCCTGGCCGATCGCCGATGTGATCGTGTCGACCGCGGTCCAGGACTCGTGCAACACAGCTTTCTTCCAGGCGGGGTCCCCCAGCAGCCCCTCGGTCTCCTCGTCCTTGAGTTCAATGCCGGTGTGCTGGCCATAGCCCAGGCGCCGGGCCGCCTTGAACAGTTGATCGGGGCCCACTTTCAGGCCCACCTGGTAATAAAAACTGTTGCTGCTCACCGCCAGGGCCTTCTGAAAGCCGATGGAGCCAAAGGCGCCATGGTCGCCGTAGCACTGGCCGTAGTAACAGAACTGGGTCATCGTCGGCAGGGTGGAGCTGGGCACGAACTTGCCCGATTCGAGGCCGGCGATCGTGGTGACGATCTTGAAGGTGCTGGCCGGCGGGAACCCCTGGAAGGCCCGATTCAGCATCGGCGCATCCGGTCGGTTGAGATCGTTCCACTGGGCCGTGGTCGGCCCCTCCGAGAAGATGTTGGGATCGAAGTTGGGCCGACTGGCCAGGGCGCGGATCGCGCCGGTGCGCGGATCCATGGCCACGATCGCCCCCTTGGCGACAGAATCGAGAGCCCGTTCAGCCGCCCGCTGCAGATCGAGATCAATGGTGAGGCGCAGATCGCGGCCAGCTTTGGCGGGCTTGTCGCCCAGCACCCGCTGCACCTGGCCGGCCGCATCCACCTCCAGCTGCTGACCGCCCCACTCGCCCCGCAAGGTGGATTCAAAGACCTGTTCAAGGCCACTGCGGCCGATGCGATCGCTGAGGCGATAGCCCTTGTCGCGCAAGCGCTGGTACTCCTCCTCGGTGATGCTGCTGGTGTAGCCCATCAGATGGGAGGCCAAACGGCCGCCCGGATAGGAGCGCAGCACATCGGCGCTCACCTCGGCCCCTGGCAACAGACCCGCCTGCTCCCGGAAGCGCAGCACCTGAACAGGTGTCAGCGGGCCTGCCAGATGGATCCGGAAAGCCTCGGAGCTGCGCTGGCCCCGGCGCCACTGCTGCTCCAGCTGGGCCGCAGGGATCAGGAGCAGCCGGCTGAGCCGATCCCTCAGGGCCGGCCAGTCCCGTTCCTCCACAAGGCGGGGTTGGAGATAGAGCTGATAGGTGAGCCGATTGGTGGCCAGCACGCGGCCATTGCGATCGAGCAGGCGTCCGCGCACCGGATCGCGGGGGATCAGGCGAATGCGATTTTCATCGGCCATGGCCCGGTACTCGGGACCATGGAGCAACTGCAGCCAGGCCAGCCGGGCGGCAATGGCGCCGGAGAACAGCAGCACCACCAGCAGCAGCACCGCCGACTGGGACCCCACGCCGGTCTGGCGTGATGACAGACCGCCGTAGGGCATCTCAACGGCGCGTGACGGGTGGAGCGCCAGCCTCAGTGGCCGCCAGGTGCTGCTCCAACAGGGTCAGGCGGGTGGCGATGCGCGCCAGGGCAGTCTGAAGTTCGGCCGGATCGGCGCGCTCGAACGGCTGCTCGTCGGGCTCCACATCCCGCACCTCCACCTTCATCACCGGATTACCCAGACCGGGCTGGAGCCGATCCAGACCTTCCCGCAGCTGGGATGCCATGGGCTCGCCCTCCTGTCGCAGCTGGCCCAGGGGATCGGCGCTGCTGCCATCGAAGGCCGCCAGCACTTGCCTGGGGCCGCCGCGGCGAGCCCGGTCCACCATGGCCACGCCAACAGGCAACACGTCCTGCATCAGGGTCAGCCGCAGAGCGTCGAGGGGATCGGCAGCCATGGCCAGGAAACCGCCAGCAGGATCCGATCAGTCTGGCGCGCCGCGGCCCCAGGCAGGCCCGATCAGACGGAGGGTCGCTGGATGCCGGGATCGACGATCCCCTGACGGCAGAAGCGCTGGCTGCCGAACCACCAGCCGGCCGCGACGGCGACCACCAGCAGGGCCGAGAGGGGCAGCAGGGCCTGGCGGGTGTTCTCCAGCGAGAACCACTCCATCCAGCCCCGCATCGCCCGATCCCGATCAAAGCGACGGCGCTCGCGCTGCTTCTCCTGCAGGCGGCGATTGAGGGCCCGCTCCACCCAGCGCTCGAAGGCCTTTTTCTTGGTGACCGCCATCTTGCGCTCCACCTCCAGCAGATGGCCGGCGCTGAGGTCGGGGTTGAAGGTGCTGATCAGCTCCAGGGTCTTGAGGAACATCTCCACGGCACCGTCCTTGACGGCGCGCTCCTCGGGTTCAATCAGCTGCCAGTCGAGCTCGGGATAGAACCGCAGGCGATTGGCCTCGATCTGCTCCTCGGGAAGCTGGCCGGGCTCCCTGAGCCAGCGATCGGTGTTGGCGTCAAAGCGGCGCCAGTAGAGAAAGGGGTTGAGGAAGATGGTCTTGCCGGCCAGCACGATGCTGTCCTGCTGGAGGCGGCGCTGCAGCTGCATGTCCTGGTCGGCGCCGCTGGGGCTGCTGCCGGAGGACGACGTGCTGACGACAGGAGGTACGGCAGTCACGGGCCAGAAGATCGGTGTCCGATGGTATCGGCGGCAGCGAGCCTCAGCCAGCCCAGCCGGCCGACGGGGTGGATCCTCTGGGCGACCATCGATCCGGGCTCAGGGAGGCCCCAGGCGTCCGCTGAAAACCTGGCACCGAAACAGATCAACAGGCTCTTCGCCGGCTGATCATCCAGTGGGCACGGCGTTCTTGCCCAGCCGAAACGACGGGATGCCGATCAGTTGAGGGTTCTTGAGCAGGCTCTCAGGCGGCGACGCCCAGCTGTCGGACCAGTTCTCACCAGGGTCTGGGGTCCGATTCTGAGTCTGTTCGAAGCTCCGCAGAGCGGGCTGACTCCCGGTACCGGGAGCCTGAAGCACCGGCGGCGGCATGGCCAAGACCGATCGGGCGCAGAACCCCCTGCAATCAGCCAAGCAGAAACCGCTGCCCTCGCGGCGATCTGGTAGCAGTGGCCTGGGCATTGGCGCCAGCCCAGCGCTCACCACGATGATCCAGGGCCATCGGCGTCGGCTCGAACGGCGCCACTCAGGGCGGCTGTCCAGGTGACGCCGGCTACAGCGGCATCGTCCCGTTGCGCTGAGGCCCTACTCCCACTCGATCGTGCCGGGGGGCTTGCTGGTGATGTCGTACACCACCCGGTTGACCCCGCGCACCTCATTGACGATGCGGTTGGAAATCAACTCCAGCAGGTCGTAGGGCAGGCGCGACCAATCGGCGGTCATGCCGTCCTCGGAAGACACGCAGCGCAGCACGATCGGATAGGCATAGGTGCGCTTGTCACCCATCACACCGACGCTGCGCACCGGCAGCAGGACGGCAAAGGCCTGCCAGATGTCGTGATACAGACCGGCATCGCGCACCTCCTCGCGCACGATCAGATCGGCATCGCGCAGGATGTCGAGCTTGTCGTCGTTCACCTCGCCGAGGATGCGGATCGCCAGGCCAGGTCCGGGGAAGGGATGGCGACCGACGATCTCCTCCGGCAGCCCCAGATTGCGGCCTACCTTGCGCACTTCGTCCTTGAACAGCCGCCGCAGGGGTTCCACCAACTTGAACTGCAGATCCTTGGGCAGCCCGCCGACGTTGTGGTGGCTCTTGATCTTCACCGCCACCCGTTCACCGGTCTTGGGATCAATGCCCGTACCGGCGCTCTCGATCACATCGGGGTAAAGGGTGCCCTGGGCCAGGTAGTCGAAGGGGCCGAGACGCTTGCTCTCCGCCTCAAACACCCGGATAAACTCGGCGCCGATGATCTTGCGCTTCTCCTCCGGATCAGTGATACCGGCCAGCCGGGTAATGAAGCGCTCCCTGGCATTGATGTACACCACATTGATGTGGAAGCGATTGTCGAAGAACTCCACCAGGAATTCTGGCTCACCTTTGCGCATGAAACCCTGGTCAATGAACATGCAGGTGAGCTGATCGCCGATCGCCCGATGCAGCAGAAAGGCCAGGGTGGAAGAATCAACGCCACCGGAAAGGGCCAGCAACACCCGCTTGTCACCCACCTGGGCGCGCACATCGGCAATCGCCTCATCAATGAACGCGGCCGTGGTCCAGTCGGGTATGCAGCCGCAGATGTGGTAGACGAAGTTGCGAATCATCGCCATGCCGCAGCTGGAATGCACCACCTCCGGGTGAAACTGCACGCCATACATACGGCGATCGTGGTTCGCCACAGCCGCTTCTGGCGTGTTGTCGGTGTGGGCCAGACGCACAAATCCCGGCGGCAGCGCCTGCACGGAATCGCCATGGCTCATCCACATCGTCGAGCCGTCATCGACGTTGGTGAGCAGGTCGGTGGGGTCGTCGACATGCAATGGCGCCTTGCCGTATTCGGCCCGACCGGCGGCGATCACCGAGCCGCCCAGCTGCTGCACCATCAGCTGCATGCCGTAGCAGACCCCCAGGATCGGGATGCCCAGATCCCAGATGGCCGGATCACACAGGGGAGCGCCCTCCTCGTACACCGACTTCGGCCCGCCGCTGAGGATGATGCCCCTGGGTGCCAACACCCGCAGCTCTTCGGCGCTGGTGGTGTAGCCGATCACCAGGGAAAACACCTCGGTCTCGCGCACACGGCGGGCGATCAGTTCCGAATACTGGGAGCCAAAATCAAGGATGACGATGGCGGGTTGGCGACCCGTGGCGGGGGCATCAGTCGTCGAAAAGGACATCGGTAGGGTCGGTTCCGGTCTGAACGGCCCGATCGGCCGTCAACCGCTGGCTGGCTGGCTGCACCCTAGGTCGGGCCCCTGAAGGCCTCCAGCAGGACGGCGCCCACCGGCCCCCGGGCCCGGATCCGGCGGGAACGATCGAACAGCACCGCTCCCACCGCCGGCCCGCCAACCCCATGGCGCTGCAGATAGGCACAGGTGCGCGCCTCGATCGCCTGGGCGATGCGCCGGCGCAGGCGCTCGGCCAGGGCTGGATCGGCCTGCTCCAGCGCCACCAGGCCCGCCTCCACGGTGGCGGCGTCATGGAGCTCGGCCAGAGCCTCACCGCCCAGCCCCTCGAGCGCCGCCAGGGCGGTGAGCACCTCGGCGCGGCCATCGGCCAGGTGATGGTGGGTGTGGAAAATGCCACCGGCCAGCTTGATCAGCTTGCCCTGATAGCCAAAGAGCAGCAGCCGCCGCACCCCGCCGGCAGCGGCCGCCACCAGCAACGGCCCCAGCCAGTTGCCGCACTTGAGCAACAGCGGGGCCGGCAGGCCGAGCCGGGGGGCAAGGTCGAGGCCGTTCTCGCCGATCACCAGCACCAGATCACCGCCAAAATCGGGCTCGGCCAACCGCTCGGCCAGGGCCGCCAGGGTGCGCTGCAGCTGGTCAGGAGCGGCGCTGGCCTGCACCTCGGCCTGGGTACCGATCAGGGCCAGCCCATCCACCACACCGAAGGCGGCATTGCTGGTGCGCTCAGCCAGCTGACGCCCCGCCGGCAACACCACCCGCAGCTGCAGCCGCCGTCCGGGCGGCAACAACGGCAGCAGGTTGGCCTCCAGCAGGTCCCAGGCATAGCCCGACAGGCAGGCGGCACCGCCATCGGTGAGCACGCCCACTCCCTCGCCGGCCTCCAGCACGAGCGGTGGTTCCGGGCCGCGGACCGCAGGGATGGCCGGATCGGAGTCGGGCTCCAGCCTGCCGCCTGGCTCCAGCCACCGGGCCAGCACCCACACCACCAGGCCCCGGGTGAGATCGAGACCCTCGCCCGGATCACAGCAGGTTTCCCCCAGCGCCCAGCCGTCCGCCAGCCAGGCGGCGGCGCGCACCGGCACCGGGGCGATCAGCGCCGGCCGCAGCAACTGCAGAGGGCAGGCCGCCGCGAACGGCTCCTCCAGCAGCACCGCCAACGCCGAGCGGGCCGCGGCCGCCAGCCAGACCGGCAGGGTGTAACCGCGATGCCCCCCCGGAGCCACCGGCCAGGCGCTGGCATGTTCGTCGGTCATCGGCTCAGGGGGGAGGTGGGCAAGGCCATGGGAGGCCGAAGGCGGGAGGTCCGTTTTTTATGGTGGGGGATTGCACTGCCACCGTTTGGCAGCGCCAGGGCCCGGTCACACCCGTGAACCACCCCGCCCACCTTTCGCCGCGCCCTTCGCCAGCCTTCCCATGCAGGACAAACTCACGCTGATGATTCCCGGCCCCACCCCCGTGCCGGAAACCGTTCTGCAGGCGATGGGGCGCCATCCGATCGGCCATCGCAGCGCTGATTTTCAGCGGATCGTCAAGCGCACCACCGAGCAATTGCAGTGGCTGCATCAGACCAGTGACGACGTGCTGGTGATCACCGGCAGCGGCACCGCCGCCATGGAGGCGGGCATCATCAACACCTGCAGCCGCGGCGATCGGGTGCTCTGCGGTGACAACGGCAAGTTCGGCGAACGCTGGGTGAAGGTGGCGAAGGCCTACGGCCTCGACGTGCAGGTGATCAAGGCGGAGTGGGGCCAGCCCCTCGATCCGGAAGCCTTCAAAGCTGCCCTGGAAGCGGACACCAGCAAAGCGATCAGGGCCGTGATTCTCACCCACTCGGAAACCTCCACCGGGGTGATCAACGATCTGCAGACGATCGCCGGCCATGTGCGCGCCCATGGCACCGCCCTGACCATCGCTGACTGTGTCACCAGCCTGGGCGCCTGCGATGTGCCGATGGACGCCTGGGGCCTCGATGTGATCGGCTCCGGATCCCAGAAGGGCTACATGATGCCGCCGGGCCTGAGCTTCGTGGCGATGAGCGAGAAGGCCTGGGCCGCCTATGAGCGCTCCGACCTGCCGAAGTTCTATCTCGATCTCGGCAAATACCGCAAATCCGCCAAGGCTGACAGCAATCCGTTCACTCCAGCGATCAATCTCTACTTCGCCCTCGAGGCTGCCCTGGAGATGATGCAGAAGGAGGGCCTGCCGGCGATCGTCGCCCGCCACGATCGCCATCGCCGCGCCGTCCAGGCCGCCATGAAGGCGATCGGCCTGCCCCTCTATGCCGCCGAAGGCCACGGCAGTCCGGCCATCACGGCGGTGGCTCCCGAAGGCATCGACGCCGAGAGCCTGCGCAAGGAGGTGAAGAACCGCTTCGACATCCTGCTGGCCGGCGGCCAGGACCATCTCAAGGGCCATGTGTTCCGCATCGGCCATCTCGGCTTCGTCTGCGACCGGGACGTGCTCACCGCCGTGGCGGCGATCGAAGCGACCCTGCAGGACCTGGGCCTGGGCAAGGTGCCCACCGGTGCCGGTGTGGCCGCTGCCGCCGCGGAATTGAATCGTTGAAAGGAGGGTGGCAGGTCAGCGCAGGCGCCTTAACGTTCGCTGCGAACATTTCCCGGTTCCATGCGACGCCCCCTGCTTGCCCTGACCTGCGCGCTGGCCCTTGCCAGCGCCGGTTGCCAGAAGCAAACCATCGCCCAGCGCGAACAGAAGACCGAAAGCCAGATCTGCAGCCAGCTGGCCAGCGTCGGCCAGGCCCTCGAACAGGTGGCGGCCCTCAAACCGACCTCCACCGTGGGCGAAGCGACCGCCGCCGACAGGGCTCTGGCCACGGCTCTCAGCTCCCTGCAAAGCTCCAAGCAGCAACTGGAGAAACTGCGGCTGCAGAACTTCAACACCCAGCTGACGGCATTCAAGGCCGAAGTGGCCAAAGTGGCCAGCAACAAGAAGCAGACGCTTGAGCAGGCTGCCGTGGAACTCAAGGCCAAGGCCCAGCCGGTGATCGCCGCCCGCCGCCAGCTCTCCGCCGCCGTCAAGTGTGTGGAACCTGCCGCCACAACTCCCGCCAAGCCCTGACGGCACCTGGCCTGGCAAGCCCTCACCCCCAGCTCGCGGGCCGGACCTCCCGGACCGCCCTGGGGCAGGGCATGCTAAATTACAACGATGCGGATGTAATTCAGTGGTAGAATGTCAGCTTCCCAAGCTGAACGTCGCCGGTTCGAGCCCGGTCATCCGCTTGTTTCCAGCATTGTTGCTGGCCCTAGGTCCAGCAGCCGCTGCATGCGCAGCGCGGCCCAGGTTCTGACTTGATAAGGACATTGATCCATCCGCACCGCATCACCGGGTCCAGAGCCACTGTGAGGCGATCTGATTCAGACGCGAGGTTTGATCAACTGCAGCACCTGGGGGCCCACTCCACCGGCACGACGCTCACAATCGAGGGCCTCCAGGATCAGGCGGGCTGACTGGTCGACATGGCCTTCGCGAGCAGCATCGGCAGCCTGGGATGCCAGGCGAGTCGCCTGATCGAGCCAATTCTGGCGATGCTCAGCCAGACCAGACCCTGGGGTCAGGGGCCGACTGATGGATGGGGTCACTGGAAGCCTGGTGGCGGTCATGGGGGAAGGGGCTCTCCCGCTTAAAGGAAAGACGGGTGACAGAGATGAAAAGAAAGGAAGAAACGGAGGTGCGTTGAAGAGAAGCAGCCTCGGAGCTCAGCAGAGCTGGCACCGAAGCGAAGCATCGCAGATGATGGGGTGATGTGGCTTCGGCGCGAGGTGGGCTGTCAATTGATTCCAGCAGGTGGCCTCAATCAGCCAGACCACATTTGGGCTGGCGCCAATCCTAATAAATCAGGAAACGAAAGCAAGATCCAATCGCAACATTGGAAGGAGTTGTGATCAAATGCCAATCGGCAGTATCCCACTTCATAGCCGCTTGACCCCTGAAACACCCTGTTGCTCAATGATCACAAGCGTGGTGCTTGGCTGATGCGGCAACAGAGAACAGCAGACAGAACCACACCCGCTCCGCCGCCGCTGTCCTGGGGCAGCAGGGAATCCAGTGCCGTCCTGTTAAAAGGTAGCCCTGACAGGGAATCGGCGGGGCGTGCCGGGCACCCAAACACGGCCAGTGGACCGCAGAATCTCGCACCATCCTTGCCATGCACGTACGGGATGCAGCGGTTGACATGACTAAGAGGCAGCCCCGATCACCACTCCAGCTGAAACCTGTACCCGTCAGGGGCATGAACGGACCGGGACCAGGCGTTTGAGCCAAGACCCGACGCCCAGGAACGCCAACAACTGCTGGCAGCGCACAAGTTCGCCGATGTTCTGTTCTCGCCTCAGGAGATCACGAACTGCCGCAGCAGGGTGACTCCATCGCTCTCAAGCTTGTCTGCCAGCACCAGCGAAGGCGCAGCAGACCCTGCGGCTGATCAGGTGCCAGGCTCCTCGAGATTGCCTCCCAGAGCGGCAATCTGATCGCGCAGAACCTCTGAGCGATGGGTATCCCCCCGGGTCAGGGCTACGGCCAGAGCGAACTCCAGCTTTTCAAGTTGATGATCTCCTTCGGCCTGGGGGCCTCCCTGAAGATGGCAGCGATAGCCGGGCTGGCTGAGCGACGAAGAACCGGCGGCTCCATTGGCAACGGAGCCGCCGCCATGACCCTGGGCGTTGTGGCCCTGCGAATGGGGGCTAGAGCCTACGGGGTGAGAGGAGGGATAAGCCATGATTCACTTTCTTCCTATTTTGGCACCGCCGACCAGGGAAGGGGAAGGGGCTGAACGCCTCAGGCGGCATCGGGGAACACTGCATCCTGTTCGGTGTCCCGATCCTGCTGCTGCTGAAGCTGGGGCCGCGGCGGAACGGAGCCAGGCTTCAGGGGAACAGTTTCCGCCGTCAGCAACAGGCGGCAGTCCTGAAGCAGGCGCTCCACATTGCTGAGGCTCTCCAGCTCGGCAGGATCATCCTGAGCACTGCTGGCGAGCTGCAGCTCCATCGCCACCAGGCGCTGCTCCAGCTGCACCAGCCGCTGCGAAAGCGCATGGATGGTTTCGGCGAGATCCTCGGCACTGCGGCTGATCCGGAACGACACCGATGGGGCGGCCATGACAGGGGAAGGCTGTTCGTCCGAATGACAACACAGAAAGTGAGTGTGCTCAAGCCTGTTCCGGAACCACGCAGACTGAGACGGTTCCCCGGTGCCTTTTGCGCAGAATGTCCTCTCCCTGGAACCTGGTGCTCTACGGCCTCGCCGGTCTGATCGGCGGTCTGGCCGCCATGCGCACGGGCATTCCGGCCGCTCCCCTGGCGGGCTCCCTGCTGGCGGCAGGCCTGGTGAGCATGAGCGGTCGCCTGGACGTGGCCCAGTGGCCCAGCGGCACCCGCACCGTGCTGGAGATTGCGATCGGCAGCGTGATCGGCACGGCCCTGACGGCCACCGCCCTCAGCGAATTGCGCCAGCTCTGGCGCCCCGCCCTGCTGATCACCGTCAGCCTGGTGGCGACCGGACTGGTGGTCGGCCTCTGGTCGAGCCGGCTGCTGCACATCGACCCGGTGGTGGCCCTGCTCGGCGCCGCCCCGGGTGGGATCAGCGGCATGAGCCTGGTGGGGGCTGAGTTCGGCGTGGGAGCCGCTGTGGCCGCCCTCCATGCCGTGCGCCTGATCACGGTGCTGGTGGTGCTGCCCCTGGTCGTGAAGCTGGTGATTCCGGCCACGGCCAGTCCCCCAGGCAGCTGAGCGCGTCGTCGGCCAGGACCCTGGCCCGCCAGTTGATCAGCATGAAGATCGGGGACGCCGGGCTGGGTTCACGCTGAGCCATCGCCAGGCTGGACAGGCCATGGCGATGGCCGCAACAGAACCGGAGCGCCAGCCACTGGGAGCCTTGCTTGCAGCCGACATGCGGAACGACATGGCAGGAGCCGCCGACGCTCTAGATCACCGACGGCAATCCAAGGCCCTGCCAGGCAGGGCCTTCAGAGTGGCCACGAGCTGCCAGGGCAGCGACTGGATCCGGCCTGGCCTGCGCGCCGCAGACCGCCTTGGGCCGCCCTTGATCTTGAGCGCGAACCGCTGCCGCCATGGGGCGCAAAGGCGATGACCCACAGCGTCACTGGCACTGGATGGGAGCTCGAGACCGGACTTTCGGTTCCGAACGGGCTGAGCGCCACAGGCTCCCGGACTCGCCCTGCAGCGCCTGGACAGGTCGGGGCAGCCCGATACCTTGGGCGCCACTCCCCGGGGATGCTCCGCCCGTTTCGATTCATGGCCGCCCGCCCGCGCTTGTCCGCCCGTCGCTTCAATGCCAATGCTGCGATCACACCCCTGATCGCTGGCCTGCTCGGCCTGGGCGTCGGCCTGGTCAGCTGGGGCACGGCCCTGAGCCCGGCCAAGGCCCTTGCCGTCAGCGACAGCCCCGGCGGCAAGGGGGCCCAGGTGTATTGCTTCATGCGAGCGAACGGCAATAACCATGAGGTCAGCTGGTCGGCGGCCTACGCCCTGATCAAGCGCCAGTCGGCCAGCCTGTTCCGCACCTCCCCCGAGCATGCGGCGGTGATGATCACCGAAGCGGTGGTTCAGAATCCAACCACCTTCCCCGATTGCGGCCGCTACCTGGGCGATCTCTACCGCCACCGCGGCCAGGGCACGGCCACCGCCCCCGTGGCTCCGGCCCCAACGGCCAGCGGCGGTGGTAATGCTGGCACCGGTACCCAGACACGCAGTGATCGCTTCGGCAACTGAATTCCGACCAGCCGGAGCCTGCCGCTGGGCCAGACGGGCCACAGGTGTGGTCAGCGCGGCCGGGCTGCTGCTGGCCCTGCTGGTGGGCTGCGCGGAGGAGCCCCTGCCCCAGCGCCGTCTCACCGTCGATGACTGCCTGCGGCATGTGGAACTCGATCGGATCCAGGAGGCGCTGCAGCGCTGCGATGAGGTGGTGAAGAGCTTCCCCAGGGAGCCCCAGCCGCTCAACGAGCGCTTCCTGCTGCACTCCCTGGCCGGCGATGATGCCGCCGCCTGTCAGGACATCGCCAAGGCGAAGGCCGTGGCCAGCAAGGTGCCTCAGAACAAGCTGGATCGCCTGCTGCGCAACGACCTGCAGCTGCGGAGCGCCAGTTGCCGCGACTGAGGGGCCGCTCCCTTCACCAGCGCTCCAGCAACTGGCGCACCATCGCCGGCAGGGCCTGGCGTTCCCAGCGCTGCTGACGGCTCTGCAGCACCAGGGAGATGCGTTCGGCCTTGCTGGCGATCAGGCCATCGACCAACTGATCGGCCACTCCCAGCTGCAACCAGTGACTGCTGAGGGGGCCGCGCATGCCGATGCGATGGCAGCGATCCTCCGCCTGCTCGGCATCACCCGGGGTCCAGGGACGCTCGATCAGCAGCACATGGCCGGCCCGATGCAGGGTGAAACCGAGCCCACCGGTGCCGAAGGTGGCGATCAACAGCGGACAACGCCCGGACTGAAAGTGATCGACCAGGGCCTGGCGCTGGCGAGCGGGTACGGCGCCGGTGAGCAACACGGCCTCCTGATCGCCGCCGCAGAGCCCATGCAGGGCCGTGGCCGTGGCGATGAAGGCGGTGAACACCACCACGGACTCGCCTGCGGCGATCAGCTGCTGGACCAGGGCCGTCGCCGCTGGCAGCTTGTAATGCGATCCGATCTGGCGCAGGGCAGTGAACACCGCCAGGGCCTCCGCATCCCGCCGCACCTGGCCCAGGCCAGCCCGGCGCCGGTAGTCGTCGACCCGGGCCTCGAGGCGATGCTGGAAACCCTTGGCCGCGGCGGCCTCGAGCTCCACGGCCACGGACTGGCGCCGCTTGGGGGGCAGATCAAGGCACTGCTGTTTGCGGCGATGCAGCAGCAGGGGGCGCACCAACCGCTGCAGTTCCTCCAGCTGGCTGGCCCCCTGGGCCTGCCAGAGGCGACGACCGCCCTGCTCGCGCCAATGGCCCTGGCAGTAGCGCTCTTCAAAGGCCCGTTGATCGCGCCCGAGCGGATGGCCGATCGCCGCCAGCAGCGGAAACAGCTGGGAGGGGCGGCCATTTTTCATCGGTGTGCCGCTCAGCAGCCAGATGGCCCGCAGGCGCGGATGGCGGGCCAGCCGCAGGAAGGCCTGGGTACGGACGGAGCTGAAGGTCTGGGCGAAGTGGGCCTCATCGACGAGCAGCACACAGCCCGCCTCGGGCAGCTCCGGCGGCAGCCGCGCCCAGCTGTGCAGCTCCAGCAGCAGCCCCAGGGTGGCGGCCTCCTGGCGCCAGTGATGATGCAGGCCGGCCGGGGCCAGCACCACCAGACGGCAATCGGCCAGCCGAACCATGGCCCTGGCGGCCGCCAGGGCCGAGAGGGTCTTGCCGAGGCCCATCGCATCGGCGAGCAGAGCGCCGCGCCGGGCCAGCAACCAGCGGGCCGCCACCCGCTGATGGGCAAACAGCTGGCGACCATCGACCAGGGGCTGATCCAGGGCGGCGGCAGCCACCAGCTGGCGATGGGGCGGCAGCGGTGGCAGGGGCTGGCGTAACCAGAGCAGCCACTGGGCCAGTTCGGCGCTGATCGGGAAACGGCCGGCCAGGGCCTGCTCAAGGGCGGCGGCGGCTTCAAGCGGAAACTCCCAGCAGTGGCGGCGTGTCAGCCAGCGCCCCGCGGGACGGATCCTGCGCATCTGGGCCTGGGTGACCGGATCAAAGGGACAGGCCACCTCGATCAGACCGGTGGGCCCGAGCCGCATCTGCACCAGGGGTTCGGCCAAAGCGCCAAAGTGCAATCCACGACACATTGACAGCCCTGGCGCTGGCGGCAAACTTCCGCCAACCGAGGCGCGCTGATGCAGGCCAGGGATGGAGTGTTCCTTGAGGATCTCTGCCCCAAGTCGCGTGTGCGTCATTGGCGGCAGTCACTCCATCGCGTCACCGACCACAGCTGTGTGTACTGCGGCGAGCGATCGGAGTCGATTGACCATGTGCAGCCCCTGAGCCGCGGCGGCCAGAGCATCACCGAGAACTGTGTGCCGGCCTGCCTGGGTTGCAATGGCACCAAGGGGGACAGCGACGCCTTCAGCTGGTATCGGCGCCAGAGCTTCTACGATCCCAGGCGGGCCATGGCTCTGCGGGCCTGGACCGATGGCGACATGCGGCTGGCAACACGCCTGCTGCAGTGGACCAGGCCTGAGGAGATGGCCACGGCAGCGAGCCCGGCCACCGCAGCAGCGCTGGCTTCCAAACCACAGGCTTCGAAACCGCGGGCATCACAACCACAGGCGACAACATCACCGGCCGTTCCAGGCCAGGCCAGGCCCGCTCACCAGACCCGGCAGGCCGCCACGCCGTTGTGGCGCTGGCAGATGGCCTCCTGATCGCGGGGCTGCTCCGGCGCCACCAGCAGGGCCACGCACCACAACACGGCCGCCAGGGCCAGGGGCACCCCGACACGGGCCTCAGCGCCACTGAAGCTGCCGATGGATGCCCGCCGGCGGGATGGGATGCGGGCAACAGCAGCGGCGATCAGGCGGGAGGAGCCGGGCAGGCCGGAGCCAGGCAGCCCGGCAGCGGCTCCGGCTCCGGCTCCGACGAGGACCATGGCTGCAGGGGCTTGGCTGGCGCAGGGGCTGACTGGGGAGCGGCGGCCTGCGAAGTGCCGGCCAGTGGAGTACCTGGCAGTGGAACGGGAGACAGCAGCGGGAACCCTCTCGAAGGCCGAGCTGTCAACGCTGGCGCTGTCGGAACTGGGGCCGTCGGAGCCGTTGCCCGCGGACAACAAGCTCTCGAAGGGAGCGGAGCCAGGAAAGATGGAGGCAGTCACGACTGAAACGCGAAGGCTGTGGTACAGGTGTACTCATGATTGATCTGCCTGTCAACTCCCAGGCCGCAGGGAGTGCTGCGGCTGCCGCCACCGATCTGGGCCCTGGGGCCATCGGGCGCGTGCTGGTGCTGGGTGGCGGCTACACCGGCAACCGCTTCGCCGCGGCCCTGACGCGACGGGGTATCGCCACCACCGTCAGCCATCGCCAGCCCAGGGACCCGGAGCCCCCTGCCGGCACCGCCGGGCCGAGCCAGCTGCGCTTCGACCCGGC
Organism: Bordetella parapertussis; assembly: GCA_943324725.2. GTDB lineage: Bacteria > Cyanobacteriota > Cyanobacteriia > PCC-6307 > Cyanobiaceae > Cyanobium. The sequence continues at coordinate 16,210 of CALPMR020000006.1, forward strand.
GAATGGGGCCCTGCCGAGCCCGCAGGAGCTGGTCGGCATCACCCACGTGCTGGTGACCATCCCACCCGATGCCGATGGCCGGGATCCGGTGCTTGAGCACCTTGGCGAGCAGCTGGCGGAGCTGCCGCTGCAATGGCTGGGCTACCTCTCCACCACCGGCGTCTATGGCGATACCGGCGGGGCCTGGGTGGATGAAGCCAGTCCCACCCGGCCGACTCTGGAGCGCAGCCGCTCCCGGCTGGCCTGTGAGCGCGCCTGGCGAAGCCGCGGCCTGCCGCTGCAGGTGTTCCGGCTACCGGCGATCTACGGCCCCGACCGCAGCCCCTTCAACGACCTGCGCCAGGGCAGGGCCCGCCTGATCCACAAGCGCGGCCAGGTGTTCTGCCGCATCCACGTCGACGACATCGTCGGCGCGCTGCTGCACAACCTGGCCCTGCCGACCGACGCCAGGCCGGACACCTTGATCCTGGCGGACGAGTACCCGTGTTCCTCCAGCGAAAGCCTCGGCTACGCCGCCCATCTGCTGGGCTGCAAACTTCCCGCTCTGCAGACCTACGAGCAGATCGCCGCCACGATGAGCCCGATGGCGCGCAGTTTCTGGAGCGAGAACCGCCGTGTCAGCAGCGCCCTGCTGCGCCAGGGCCTGGGCTACCGCCTGCTCTACCCCAGTTTCCGCGAAGGCTACCGGGCAGCGCTCTGCCCTGCCCCTGCCAACCCCAGCACCGGCGGACAAGCCGCCGGGTGAGGAGAGACTGTCCCCTCGGCACTGGCCTCATTGGCCCTTGAATTGGAAGTGACGCGCCGGTTCGGGCTGGGCCAGGAACGGCAGGTTGATGTCGGTGAGGAACTTGTTCCAGTTCACGACCACCCAACCATTGCGGAAGCTCAGTCCGATCACCAGCAAGATGGTTCCCAGCAACATCAGACGGAACATCGGCCACAACGACAGCGAGCAAGCTCCATCGAAACCCAGACCCCGCCGGATTGCCATCGCCCTGGGCGATCCGGCCGGCATCGGTCTGGAGGTGACCCTCGGGGCGCTCGCCGACGAGGCCGCCGCCGGCCGGCCTGGCGAGGTGGTGCTGGTGGGCTGCCGCCAGTGGCTGATCGAGAGCCATCGCCGCCTGCAGGGCCGCTGCCGACTGGCGGATCCGGCCCGGTTCGAGATTCTGGATCGGCCCCTGCCCGAGCCGATCAACCCGGGCGAGAGCGGCGCTGCCGCCGGAGCCGCCAGCTTCGACTGGCTCAGCGAGGCCACCCGGCTGGTGCTCCACGGCGACTGTGAGGCCCTGGTGACAGCGCCGATCGCCAAGAGCAGCTGGCATGCCGCCGGCCACGACTATCCCGGCCAGACCGAACGGCTGGCGGAACTGGCCGGGGTGCCGTCCGCCTCGATGCTGTTCACGGCCCGCTCCGCCGCCGGCCCCTGGCGCTTCAACACCTTGCTGGCCACCAGCCACATTCCCCTGGCGGCCGTCTCAGGCCAGCTCAACAGCCAGCTGGTGAGCGACAAGCTGGACGTGCTGCTGACCTTCTGCCAGCGCTTCGCGCCCCGGCCGCGGCTGGTGGTGGCCGCCCTCAATCCCCATGCAGGCGAGGCTGGACGGCTGGGCCGCGAAGAACAGGACTGGCTGCTGGACTGCCTGGAGCAATGGCGCCGGCGCCATCCCGACGTGCGGCTGGAGGGGCCCCTGCCCCCCGACAGCTGCTGGCTGGAGGCCGCCTCGGCCTGGCGCACGGGCTCCGGCGGACCCGACGGCTACCTGGCTCTGTACCACGATCAGGGTCTGATCCCGCTGAAACTGCTGGCCTTCGACGCCGCGGTCAACACCACCCTGGGACTGCCATTCCTACGCACCTCCCCGGATCACGGCACCGCCTTTGCCATCGCCGGCCAGGGCCTGGCCAGGCCCGAAAGCATGGCGGCGGCGATCGCCACAGCACGGGAACTGGGCTGAACACACCCAGCCGAGGCTGAATCAGGAGGGCTTGATTCGCATCAGCACCTGACCGAATTCCACCGGGGTGCCGTTCTCCAGCAGGATTTCCACCACTTCGCCGCTGATCTCCGACTCCAGCTCGTTCATCAGCTTCATCGCCTCGAGGATGCAGACGGGCTGGCCGGCAGTAATGCGGCTGCCCACCTCCACGAAGGCCGGCTCACCCGGGGCCGGGGAGCGGTAAAAGGTGCCCACCATCGGCGCGGTGATCGCCTGCAGGTCGCTGCGAGCCGCCGGCGGCGCCGGCGGCGGCACCGAAGGGGAAGCCGCAGTGGCGGCGACGGCCTGGGGCGGCGGCGAGGCCTGCACCGGGGCCTGCACCATGGCCGCCGGCACCGTGGCGGGCAGGTTGCGACGCACCTCCAGACGGAAGTCGTCGCCTTCGAGACAGAGTTCCTGGATGTCGCTTTCGCCGAGCAGGGCCAGGAGAGCGCGGAGCTGGTCGTGATCGAGCTGCATGGCGATCAGGACTCCCGACCCAGATAGTTGTCGGTGCGGGTGTCGATCTTGATCTTCTCGCCGATCGTGATGAACAGGGGCACCATCACCTGGGCGCCGGTCTCGACGATGGCGGGCTTGGTGCCGCCGGTGGCCGTATCCCCCTTGACGCCGGGATCGGTCTGGGTGATCTCGAGGACCACGGAGTTGGGTAACTCCACCTCCAGCGGCTTGCCATTCCAGTAGATGACACTCACCTCCATCCCTTCCTTGAGGTATTTGCGACCATCGCCGATCTGCTTGGCGGTCAGGCGGGTCTCCTCATAGGAGGCCATGTCCATGAAGACGAAGTCATCGCCCTCCATGTAGGTGTGCTGCAGGGTGGCCTTCTCCAGCAGCGCCTGGGGCATGGTCTCGCCGGCGCGGAAGGTTTTATCGACCACGCTGCCGCTCTGGACGGCCTTGAGCTTGGTGCGCACGAAAGCCGAGCCTTTGCCGGGCTTGACATGCAGAAACTCGACGACCCGCCAGACCTGGCCATCCAGCTCGATGGTGGTTCCGGTTCGAAAATCGTTGCTGGAGATCATTCCGGCGGTTCGGATCCGATGGATTGTACGGCTGGCTACCGGCAAGGCCCCCGGGCCGAGCCGCCAACGGCTCCGGGCGCCTGTGCCAGAGTCCAGCCACAGACAGGGGAACCATGGGCAGAGAGCCAGCGTTCGTCGGGGCAGGGCCCAGCTCCGGACGCGTCTCCGGATTCGCCCACAGAGCCCTGGCCGGCCTCTGGCGCCAGCTCGGCAGCGCCTGCCTGGCGGCCCTGTTGCTGCTGCTGCTCGCCGTACCCGGCGCCTGGGCCGCCCTGCCTCAGGGCAACGCCGTCACCGATCCTTCGGCCTTGCTGCGCAACGCCCTGCCGATCGAGCAGAAGGATCTCCAGGAGATCCAGCATCGGCTCGAGAGCACCAGCGACGATCTGCGCGCCAAGCGCTGGCCCTCCCTGGCCTCAAGCGTGCGCCGCAGCCAGTCCCTGTTCGCCTCGAAGCGGGGGGCGATTCTGGCCAGCTTCGCGCCCGCCGACCGGCCCAGGGCGGAGGCGCTGTTCGAGCAGCTGTCGAGCCAGTTCGAGACCCTGGTGTCAGCGGCCGATGGCCAGGAGCGCGACGCCTTCCTTGACGCCCGCCGGGTCGCCCTCGACAGCATCGGCGACGCCGAAGCGCTGCTGGTGGGGTCGTTCCCCTTCACGATCCCGGCTGAATACGCCGATCTGCCCAGGCTGCTGGGCCGGGCGACTGTGCAGCTCACCACCACCAAGGGCGAGCTGACCGCCGTGGTGGACGGCTACAACGCTCCGCTGACCTCAGGTGCCTTCGTGGACCTGGTGCAGCGAGGTTTCTACGACAAGCTGCCCTTCATCCGGGCTGAGGACTTCTACGTGCTGCAGACCGGTGATCCCGCCGGCGACGCCGACGGTTACATCGATCCCCAGACCAAGGCAGAACGGAACGTGCCGCTGGAGATCATGGTGCCGGGCCAGACGCTGCCCTTCTACAACCAGACCTTCGAAGATCTGGGGATGTTCAAGGCGGAGCCGGTGCTGCCGTTCAACGCCAAGGGCACCCTGGGCTGGGCCCATTCCGACGAGAGCCTGGCGGACGGTTCGTCCCAGTTCTTCCTGTTCCTGTTCGAGCCCGAACTCACCCCCGCCGGCCTCAACCTGATCGACGGCCGCTATGCCGCCTTCGGTTATGTGGTCGATGGCTTCGATGTGCTCGAAGAGCTCACCGCCGACGATGGCATCATCAAGGCGACGGTGATCGACGGGGCCGAAAATCTGCGGCCCCACGCCTGAGGGCGATGGTCGGCGCAGGGCAGGACGGAGCTGAAGCTGCCAAACCTGAAACCCTCGCCGACCTGGGCGAATGGGAGCTGATCCGCCGGCTGGGGGCCTTCGCGCCGCCGGGCCAGTTCGGCGACGATGCAGCCCTGCTGGACCTGCCCGGGGTTGGCGCGGCAAAGCCAGTCCTGGCCGGACGACCCGGCGGAGCGGCGCCAGACGGGGCAGGGGGGCCAGAGTCCGCAGAAGCCGGGGCGGCGGCCCGGAGCCCGGCGCTGGTGGTCAACACCGATGTGCTGGTGGAGGACATCCACTTCAGCGACGCCACCACCGCGGCGGTGGATGTGGGCTGGCGCGCAGCCGCCGCCAACCTCTCCGATCTGGCGGCGATGGGCTGCACGGAGGTGGTGGGCCTGACGGTGGGCCTGGTGGCGCCGGCCAGCACGCCCTGGAGCTGGGTGGAAGGGGTGTACGGCGGCCTGAGGGAGGCTCTCGAGACTTATGGCGGCGTGCTGCTGGGAGGCGACTGCAGCGGCGGCGGCCAGCGGATGCTGGCGATCACGGCGATCGGCCGGCTGGCGGCGCCCCGGCGGCCTGTGGAGGCGCTTTTAGCGGCCGAAACGAGCGCAACGGCTGGGCTGATCCAACCGATGCAGGCGACCAGCTGTGGAGAAGGTCCAGACCCGGAAGCGATCCGTCCCATGCAGGCGACCGGGAGTGCAGAGAGGGAGGGGCTCCAGCTCCTGGAACCGACCAGTCGTGGGGCCAGGGAGGGGATCGAGCCCATGCAGGCGGCCAGGCGTGACGAAGGCGAAGCGATCGCAGGGATCCAGCCCGTGGAGGCGAACAAGCCGGGGGAACAACGTCCCCCAGCTCTGGCTCCAGCGCCCGGATCCCCTCCCCGGCAACGTCCGGCCCCACCGGCACCCGCAGCCCCCGACTCCGGCCCGATCCGCCGCTCTGACGGCCGCCCGGGCGACCGGCTGGTGTGCACCGGTCCCCATGGCCTCAGCCGCCTGGGGCTGGCCCTGCTGCAGGGTGAGATCGGCGCCGGCACGCTGGATCCAGAGCTGAGCCAGCGGGCGATCGGCGCCCACCGGCGGCCCCAGCCGCGCTTCGATGCGGTGCGGGCCCTGATCGCCAGCCGTCCGGCGGCGGCGCCCTGGCGCGTTGGAGGCTGCGACAGCAGTGATGGCCTGGCGGCGGCAGCGGCGGCGATCGCCGCCAGCAGTGACTGCGCAGCCCAGCTGGAGCGGGCCAGCCTGCCCCTTGATGCGGCGATGGCCAGCCTGCCCGAGGCCGAGGCCTGGTGCCTCGGGGGCGGCGAGGATTTCGAACTGGTGCTGGCCCTGGCGCCGGCCTGGGCCGAGGCCCTGATCGCAGCCCTGCCGGGCGCGACGCTGATCGGCGAGCTGGTGGCGGGGGAGGCGGGGGCTCTGGGCTGGACAAGCGGCGAAGCCTGGAACCAAGGCGAGGGGAGAGACGCGGGATCCAGCGGCTACAGCCACTTCAGCTGAGGCGTGGGCGGGCGGGGCGGGCTGCCAAAAGACCAGGGAGAACGCATCCCCGAAAGCCGACCCCTTGAAAATGGGCACTAAAATTAGAAAATGGACATTTCGGTCACGACCTTCCGCGCCCAATGCCTGGAGCTGATCCGGCAGATCGAGGCCGGTGGCGAGCCGACCACCATCCGCCGACACGGCAAGGCCGTGGCCCGTCTGTCGCCACCCCCGGGCCCAGGCGAACAGGACGCCAGACCCTGGGAACAGCTGCGGGGCAGTGGGTCCATGCTGGCATCCCCAGAGGAATCGGTGCTGCAGGCCGTCGATTTTGAAGCCCTGCGGTGACCGTTCTGCACGACACCCATCTCTGGCTGTGGTGGCTGCTCGGTTCACCCCAACTGACAACCGGGCAACGGCGACCCAGCCGATCGCCTGATCGTGGCCACCGCCCTGGCCCACGCTCTGCCAATGGCGACCTTCGACAGCAGCATTCGCCGCAGCCAGGTGGTGCCGCTCTGGCCTGTGGGGTGATTGTTGAACCGGCAGCTCCTGACCAGGCCATCCCTCCTGAAGCCCTCAGAAGCTGCCCTGATGGCGCACCGGACCCGGATAGCGGGCCAACAGCGCATCAGCCGTGAGCAACAACAAGCCTTCGCGCTCGGCCTGGGCCAGCAGCAGGCGATCAAAGGGATCGCGGTGCAGCGGCGGCAACTGGGCCACGGCCAGCACATGGGCGGCCTCAATCGATATCTCCACGAAGCCGCTATCCAGCAAGGTGCGCCGCAACAGCGACGGTTGCACCTGAAAACCCTCGCGCCCCAGGCCCGCCTTGATCACCAACTCCCAGAGGGAGGCCACGCTGAAGCACAGAGTGTGCTGCGGATCCTCCAGCAGCTCCCGCAGGGCAGGCCCCAGCCGAGCCGGTTCGCCCATGGCCCAGACCAGGAGGTGCGTGTCGAGCAGGAGCTTCACAGCCCGCCGGAGCCGGGTGCGGCAGCCTTCAGGCCCTCGAACAGATCGGCGATCTCCTCGGCGGCGATCTGGTCAAAGTCGTCGGGCACCGAACACTGACCCGCCAACAGGCCGAGGCGCCGCCGGGGGGGAGTGGATGCGTCCTCAGCGCCCGTGAGCCGGGTGACCTGCACCAGCGGCTTGCCCGCCTTGCAGATCACAAATCCTTCGCCCGCCACCGCCTCCGCCACCAGCCGGGAGAGGTGGGTCTTGGCTTCGTGCAGGTTGACCTGACGCACGGGAGCGCTGGTAAGTTGGACTTAGTTTAACCAAGTCAGTGGGTTCGCCGGCGCACGGCCCCACTGGGCCATCGTCTCGCTGACTCCAAGCTTGCCAAGGCTCAGCCACAACAATGCTTCAGTGACGACGCTCTTGCCGCCAGGGCGAAGAACGGCCCCCGACCAAGCCACAGCCGGGTTTCTCGCAAGGTCGTGAAGAAGGAGAAATCATCCTTTCGGCGCTGGCCGTCGGCGGCGAAGGCGACAGCAAAGGCCAGGGCCGAGAACGGCAAGCGCACGGCATCCTGAAGGATCACCCAGAGCTGCTGGGGAGCGGGCCCGCACCACCCCAGGGGTGATCCGGCGCGGCCGCGGAAAACAGCCCCGCCTGCCAGGAGCATCAGGGATCTCTGGATTCAATCTCCCTGAGATAACGACCCAGATCGTTGGTGGAGTGCTTCTGGCGACGGCCCAGCTTCAGGGGGAGTAAGCGTTTCCAACGCCCGAATGCCCGCGACCATTCCAACAGCAGCGGCTCAGGACTGAGCCGGCGCTGGCCGCCGGCCGCGAAGGCGAGGGCGAAGGCCAGGGAGGAGACGGCGAGGCGCACGCCATCACTCAGGATCATCCAGACCTGGTTGGGCGAGGGGCCGGAGACGCGATCCAGCAGCTGACGCCGGGCGGCCAGCAGATTGGCCTCCAGCTGACGGCGCAGCTGGGGCAAGGGCAGGGCGCGATCGGCGGGGGTAAGCGTGGGACCTCGAAGGCGCTGCATGCGGGCCTGCAGGTCGTCGACGCTGGAGGCCGCCTGGATGGCCTGCAGCATCGCCCCTGAACGCCGCTCCGCATCGGCGCGGCGGGCAGAATCCTGCTGAATAGCCTGGCTGAGGCCCCGCCAGGTGGCGAATCCCTGCAGGGGGAGCAGCAGAGCAAAGCCCAGGGTTGCTGCCACCGCCAGTCCGCGCCAACGCTTGCGAGCAGAAGCCAGGCGGCCGTCGGCGGGATGCAGAGCCGAAGCGGCGTGCATCAGCACCAGGGCCAGCAGGGGCAGCGCCGCCTGATTGAGCAGAGCTGAGCAGATAGTCATCTGCCAGGCGGGATCGAGCGGCTGAACAGGAAACAACCGAACCGCGACCGCGACAACAAAAACGAAGACCAGGGCACGGGCAGCGACAGCAAGCAACAGCGCCAGAGCGCGACGCTCCTCCTCAGGCACGAGGACGGGCGGCGGCGATGCGGGAACGCAGGCGACGACTGAAGCCAAAAGCGGTGGCTGCACCCATCAGCGGCAAGGGGCCAGGCACCGATGCCGGCACAGCCTGACCGAGCACCAGATCATCCACAGCTGGGTAGGCGGTACTTCCACCCGTGGCAGGCACGATCACAAGCGAGGTGAATGGCGTGCCGCTGTCATCAAGCCAACCAAAGAAGCTGGTGGCTGAGCTTGTCACGACTGATTGGACCGATGCGCCGGGGTTGGCCGTGACCGCGATGGCGCCATTAATAATATTGAAGCTGATATCGGTATTAAAGAAATAGCCACCCACGGCAGTAGGCGCTCCGTTAGCAAAATTTAATACCAAAGGTACAGGATTATTGCTAGACAAAACTTGGGATCCGCCCGCGGCGCCGATGTACAGGCCTCCAGTTGCCGCAGCATCGTAGATGTAGGCTGGGATTGTTCTCGAAAGCGGCGAATTATAAAACCCATTCAAATCATTATAGTTGTCAGTGGACGAACTGGACAAAGCGGCAAGGAAAGCAGCGCGATCGGTGTACGTGATGACCGCTGCCTGAACGGGAAGCGAAGCCAAGACAATCGATGTCCCAACAATGCCGAAATGGATAAGAGATTTGTAAAATTGCATGATTTTAGTGTTTTTTTAATACTTTATCGGGGGGGGGGGGGGGAATTGTCAAGCATTGGCCCAATCGAATCGGCACCTGGCAACAAGCGTCGTACCGGCGCCCCTCAGCCAGGCACCAATCGCCTTCCCACCCGGGCCACGTGCTGGCGCAGAGATTCGGGCAGTTCATGATGCAAAGAGAGGTCGATGCTCCAGGGCAGCAACAGGTCATCGAGGGCGCCCATCAGCCGCAGGCGATCGTCGTGGCGCAGGCCCGGCGCCACCAGGGTGAGGTCGATATCGGAGCCGGGGCGATGGCGGCCCATGGCCCGGGAGCCGTAGAGCCAAACCTCGTGTACGGCGGGTTCGGCGCTGAGCAGGGCCAGCAGGCGGGCCGAAGCCTCCGGCGGCAGGCCGGGGATCGCGGCGGCGGGGGCGGTCGCAGCGCCTGGAGTCTCAGCCATCCCCCTCCTCCCGGGCGGTGGCCTGAACGCGCTCGCTCAGCACCAGGCGCAGCTCCCGGAAACAGGGCAGATAGCGAGTGCCCACTTGCTCGCTCACCTGCTCAGCAGTGCTGCGGTTGTACGTGTGACTGGTGAGGTTGCGGTCCTGCACCATGGCCAACCAACTCTCGCCATCGCGAACAAGCCCCACCCGGAAGGCCGGTCTCAGGGTGTCACGCGATCCGATCAAACCGGCGTTGCCCTCCGCCAACAGCAGGTCCCGCAGGGTGTTCCAGCCCAGCTCGAAGCAGTACTCAAAAGTCTTGATCAGGCCCTGGCGCTCGCGCTCATTGAGCACGGGGGGCTGGAAGAAGGTTTCCAGCTGATCCAGGGCCTGGCAGAAATTGCTGAAACGCTGCTGCCAGCGGATATCGGGCGGCATGGCTCCGGTGCGATGGGGGCAGTCTGAACCGGATACAACCGCGCTGGTTCGGGAAGGTCCGCCGCCTGGCCCAGACAGGCCTGCAGCCCTGCCGACAAGGGAAGATCCCCCAGCCACTCCAGGAACAAACGGTGCGATGCTGAGCCCAGAGGCCGACCAGGAGCGCGAGCGCCGGCGCGCTCTGGAGATCGCCCCATGACCCTGCTGCTCGACACCAGCCTCTGGATCGACTTCACCCGCTCCCGCAGTCCGACTCCCCTGAAGCGGTTCATTGCGCCCTACGTGCTGGATGCCGAGGCGCACCTGGCGGAACCGGTGCGCTTCGAGCTGCTGCGCTCCGCCCGGCCGGAGGAAGCCCGCCTGCTGGAGGCCCAGTTCGACGCCTTGCCCTGCCTGCCGACGCCAGCGGACCTCTGGCAGCAGGCGATCAGCCTGGGCCATACCTGCCGTCAGATCGGCCGCAGCGTGCCGAGCCTTGATCTGCTGATCGCCGCCGTGGCCCTGCACCACAACGCCCTGCTGGTGAGCTTCGACGCCGACTTTGAAGCCATCGCTTCCGTGAGTGCCCTGAGGCTGACTCGCCTGAACCGGCCCGTCTGATCCGGGGGGTTCAAGTCATGGGCTTGGCAAGCCGCCCAGCTCCCTATTCCCCCAACGCCACCGCCACCGCCTTCTGAAACACCTCTTCCTCCGGCACGATGCCGGTCCAGAGGGTGAACAGCTGCATCGCCAGTTGCACCAGCATCTCGACGCCATCGACCACGCCGCAGCCGTGCTCCCGGGCCGTGAGCAGAAAGGGTGTCAGCCGCGGATTGGTGATCACATCCACCGCCAGGCAGCCGGGTTCAACGCTGCTCCAGTCGATCGGCACGGCTTCCAGCTCCGGGGCGCAGCCGAGGTGGGTGGCGTTCATCAGCAGGGTGGTGCCGGCGGGCACCTGCACCGGGGCACTCCAGGCCTGCCAATGGGCCGGCACGCCGCTCACGGCGGTGATCCGTTCAGCCACCTCGCGGCCCTGCGCTTCACGGCGCGTCACCAGGGTGAGCTGGGCCGCCCCGGCCCAGGCGATCTCCACCGCCATCGCCCGACCGGCACCGCCGGCCCCGAGCATCACCACATGCTCGCCCTTGAGGCTGCGCTGTTTCTCGATCGCCTTGACCACACCCTTGCCATCGTTGTTATGGCCAATCAGGCGGCCATCTTCAATGGTGAGATAGTTCGCTGCGCCGATCGACTTGACATCGTCGTCGATCTCATCGAGCAAAGGGATCACATCCACCTTGTAGGGCACCGTGATGCCCACACCGCGATAACCCAGGGGCGCCAGACCCTTGATGGCGGGCCCCAGCAACTCGGTCGTGGCTACATCACTTTTCCAGAACTGCCAGTTGAGGCCGTAGTGGGCATACACGGCATCAAACATCTGATCAATCGGGTTCTCCGCCACCGGGTGTCCCAGCATCCCGGTCATCTGCTTCTGGGGAGGAATCACGGCAATGTCTGAGCTGATGTCCTGCCCATTATGGGTGAAACAGTGGAACAGGGCAGGCCGGGCCGCGGTGACGCCGCCAACCGGGCAGGCAGGCGGGTTGATCTCACGCAATCCGGCTGAAACCAGGCCCCGCAGACCCGCCTTCAGCTGAGGCCAGCCCCACCACCGGGCCCATGCTCGCCCTGCCCTGTCGCTTCAGCGTCATCGTGGCCGGGCAGCGAGCCAACATCACGGGGGAAGCGATCGGCACCTGGGCCGTTGCTTCTGACACCGACGCGGCCGCCCTGGGCGCTGCCCTGGTGCGGATCCGGCTCCTCAACCCGCCGGAAAGTTGGGAGCCCCCATGCTCAGACGGGGCCATCCAGCACCCCAGGACCGGGAAACGCAGCAAGGGGACTCCGGCAGCCACCGGCGCCGTTCATCCGGAGCCAAGGGGAGATGGAGTTGAAACGATGAGTTAGATCGCCAACCAATGAACGCCTACAAGCTAATGCCACAAGATTTTTTCCAGGCCTTCACCCAACAGCCTGGCCAAACACCATGACCGTTTCTCGATACCTGCTTCTCCAGACCGCCGGACTGGCCGCTGGCACCAGAACCCGGCTGCCAGCACGCCGCCGGGTCGGGCGAACTGTTCCAGGTGCGGGTGGCGAGTAACAACGCCTACGACGATGGCCGCATCCCGTTCCGGCAACAACACGGCAAAGACTTTCAGGGCTCGATCGCCGGTTGGGCAGGCCCGTGGGTATCCATCGTGCTGAGGCGCGCCAGGGCGGCGTGGGCCTCAGCCAGGGAGCGGGCCTGCTGCTTGACGTGCTGCTGCTGTAGCTCAAGCGCCTGTTGCAACTGCAGCAGCTCCTCGAGGCGGCGCTGCTGCTCGCCGAGATCCAGGGCCAGGACACTCCAGAGTTCCCCGTCGGGCGGGAGGGGATAGGCAACGATCTCAATCAGCTTGGCCTCACCACGGACGGTGGTGATGCGGCAGATGTGAGGGAAGAGGCGACCGGAGCGCGATGTGTTTTCCGCTGCTGGAAGCTCGCGGCAGGGACTGACTTGCCCGCCCATCGACCTGGTTTCGAGTAGAGATCACTCCACCCAGATACTTGATCGTTCTCTCAGGAATTGGTGGTGTCGTGGCGCGCCTGTCTTCCCTCAACAGCAGCGCCCGACAGCGCCAGAGGGAGGAGTCGGCGACCACAGGCCTGAACCTGAGCCATCAGATCAGCAACCCTGATCACCGTGGATGGCGACGACAACCTGTACGGAAGCTTCTTCACTCCAGACTTCTTCGCAACCCTGAACCCCCAGGAATGAGGCAGCAAGATCGTCTTCTCAATGATCAACAGTGACCTTGTTTCTCAGCCAGCGACAATCCCGGCCCAGACCGGAAACAAGGGAACGAGCAGCGTTCCACAATTTCCGTCTTCTGGTTGCTGCGTCTACTCCTTCCACGGCACGTTCGGGATTCCATGGTCTGGGCGGCGCTTCAGGACGCCGTCCCGGCAGCTCCCGTTGTCTCCCTGAGGCGCGGTGTGAGCTCAACAAAAAAGGCCGCCTTGCGGCGACCCTGCAGAAACGGGCTGAACAGCTGCTGACAAAGCCTTGGAGGCTCAGCGACAGCCGGGGCTCAGGCCCAGCCGAACTTCACTTCCAGTTTCTGGCCACCACCTCGGCCAGATCGACGACGCGCTGGCTGTAGCCCCACTCGTTGTCGTACCAGGAGATCACTTTCACCATGTTGCCGTCCAGCACCAGGGTGAGATCGGCATCCACAATCGTGGACTCATCAGTGCCGGCGTGGTCGGTGGACACCAGGGGCAGATCGCAGTACTTGATGATGCCCTTCATGCCGTTTTCGGAAGCGGCCTTGAAGATGCTGTTCACCTCCTCCCTGGTGGTGTCGCGGGCCACCTCAAGCACCATGTCCACCACCGACACATTGGGGGTGGGCACGCGCAGGGCGATGCCGTTGAGCTTGCCCTTCATCGGCGGATACACCAGGGCCACGGCCGTGGCGGCACCGGTGGAGGTGGGCACGATGTTGACGGCGGCGGCGCGGGCACGGCGCAGATCGCGGTGGGAGGCATCGAGGATGCGCTGGTCGCCCGTGTAGCTGTGGGTGGTGGTCATCATGCCCTTCACAATCCCGAGCGATTGATCGAGCACTTTCACCAGGGGCGCCATGCAGTTGGTGGTGCAGCTGGCGTTGCTGATGATGTCGAAGTCCTCGTGGCGGTACTGGTCAGCGTTGACGCCGACCACGAAGGTGCCCACACCCTCGCCCTTGCCGGGGGCCGTGATCAGCACCTTCCTGGCACCGGCCTCGATGTGCTTGCCGGCACCCTTCTGATCGATGAAGACGCCGGTGGCCTCGATCACGAGGTCGACACCCCACTCCTTCCAGGGCAGGTTGAGGGGGTTGCGATCGGAGAAGCACTTGATGTGCCGGCCGTTGACGACGATCGTGTCCTCGGTGTGGCTCACCTCCGCATCGCGGATGTGGCCCAGCATGGTGTCGTACTGGAGCAGGTGGGCGTTGGTGCGGGGATCGGAGGTGTCGTTGAGACCCACCACCTCGATGCCGGTGTTGGCGCCGCGGCTCAGCCAGCAACGCATGAAATTGCGACCGATCCGTCCGAATCCATTAATCGCAACTTTCAAGGTCATGGCGTCAAGCGGCGAGATCCGCTAGCAAGGGTGATTCGGCCGCAGATCATACAGAAATCCCTGCCCAGGCCTGCCGCTGGGCCTGGTGCCAAGGGTACCGACCACCAAAGCGAAGCATCTCGTAAAGCGCCGATGGCCTGTCCAGCCCTATTTTCACCAGGTCAGGAGTCGCCCCCAACAGACCCGATGCTCGATCGCCTCCAACCGGTCCATTTCATCGGCGTGGGAGGCATCGGCATGTCGGCCCTGGCTGGGATCCTGGCGGCCCGGGGCTTCAGCGTCAGTGGCTCGGACCCCCGGCGCGCGCCGGTGGTGGAAGCCCTCAAGCTCAAGGGCGTGCGGGTGTTCCATGAACAGACGGCCGCGACGATCCAGGCGGTCCAGAGCAGCGGCGCCAGCCCGCTGGTGGTGATCAGTTCCGCCGTTCCCGAAACCAATGGCGAGCTGATCGAAGCCAGACGCCTCGGCCTGGCCGTGGTGCACCGCTCCGACGTGCTGGCGGCCCTGATCAACGCCCAGCCCTCGATCGCTGTGGCCGGCAGCCATGGCAAGACCACCACCAGCACCCTGATCGCCACCCTGCTGGAGGCCACCGACCAGGACCCCACCGCCGTGATCGGCGGCATCGTGCCGGCCTTCGCCAGCAATGGCCGCCATGGTGAGGGTCCACTGCTGGTGGCCGAAGCCGATGAATCGGACGGTTCCCTGGTGAAGTTCAGGGCCCAGCTGGGTGTGCTCACCAACATCGAGCTCGATCACACCGATCACTATCCCGACCTGGACGCCCTGATCGACACCCTGCAGCGGTTCGCGGGCGGCTCCGGCCGGCTGCTCGCCAACCACGACTGCCCGGTGCTGCGGGCACACTTCAAGGCCGACAGCTGGTGGTCCACCGAGGCCGCCGAGGGGGTGAACTTCGCCGCCATCGCCCAGGAAGAGCGCGGTGATGGCACCCTCGCCAACTACTACGAAGACGGCATCCTGCTGGGCAGCCTCAGCCTGCCCCTGCCCGGTCGCCACAACCTCAGCAACGCCCTGGCGGCGATTGCCGCCTGCCGCCTGGAAGGAGTGCCCTTCGCCGACCTGCAGCAGGCCATCTCCCAACTGCGCCCCCCCGGTCGCCGCTTCGACTGCCGTGGCATCTGGCAGGAGCGGATCGTGGTCGACGACTACGCGCACCACCCCAGCGAAGTGGCCGCCACGTTGAGCATGGCGCGCCTGATGGTGAGCAGTGGTCTCAGCCCCCTGCCGCGCCCTCCCCAGCGCCTGGTGGCCGTGTTCCAGCCCCATCGCTACACCCGCACCGCCCAGTTCCTGCAGGGCTTTGCTGCTGCCCTGACCCAGGCCGACCTGGTGCTGATCGCCCCCCTCTACAGCGCCGGCGAAGCCCCGATGGCGGGTGTCTCCAGCGCCGCCCTGGCCCAGGCCGTGCGGCTGCTGGCACCGCATCTGGAGGTGCTGGAAGCCCAGACCCTCGACCATCTCGCCCACCAGATCGCCGCCAGCAGCCGTCCCGGCGATCTGGTGCTGGCCATGGGAGCCGGCGACGTCAACGGCCTCTGGGAGCGGCTGGGAGCCCTGGGCGATCGGCCCATGGCCCAGGCGGCCTGAATGACGGCCCAAGCCACCACCCAGCCCACAGGAGTGCGGCAGAACGTCTCACTGCAGGCCTTCACCACCTGGAAAGTGGGGGGGCCGGCTGCCTGGTTCGCCGAACCCGGCAGCCAGGCCGAACTGATCCAGCTCGCCGCCTGGGCCGTCAGCACCGGGATGCCTTTCCGCTGCATCGGCGCCGGCTCCAATCTGCTGATCGCCGATGGCGGCCTGGCCGGCCTCACCCTGTGCAACCGACGCCTGCAGGGCAGCCACAGTGATCCCAAGGAGGGCTGGGTGGAGGCAGAGGCAGGCGAACCGATCCCCACCCTGGCCCGCAAGGTGGCCAGGGCCGGCCTGCACGGCCTCGAGTGGGCCGTGGGCATTCCCGGCACCGTGGGGGGCGCGGTGGTGATGAATGCCGGCGCCCAGGGGGGATGCACGGCCGATTGGCTGCACTCGGTGCGGGTGCTGGATCCGAGCCGGCCCGATCAGCCCTTCACCCTGGAGGCA
>CALPMR020000007.1 GCA_943324725.2 Bordetella parapertussis
ACCCGGCGGCATAGAGATCGCCGGCCCCGGTGGTATCCACCAGCTCGCCCAGATGGACAGGCGGCACCACAATGGTGGTCTCACCACTCAGGATCAGGGAACCCTGCTCGCTGCGGGTCAGGGCCGCCACCTTGCAGCGCCCACGCACCTGGTCGGCGGCCTCCTCAAAACTGGCGGCTTTGTAGAGGGACGTGATCTCCATCTCGTTGGCGAACAGCACATCGACGTGGCCATCGACCAGCTCCTGAAAGCTCTGGCGATGGCGATCGACACAGAAGGCATCGGAAAGCGACAGGGCCACCTGGCCGCCGCTGGCACGGGCCGCCTCCGCAGCGGCGATGAAGGCCCGCTTGGCTTCGTCGCTGTCCCAGAGATAGCCCTCGAGATAGAGCACCTGGGCCTGGCGCACCATCTCGAGATCGAGATCGGCCGGATCCAGGCCCACCGAGGCGCCGAGATAGGTGCACATCGTGCGCTGGGCATCCGGGGTGACCAGGATCAGACAGCGGGCCGTGGAAGCACCGCTGCTGGCCGCGGGCGTCTCGAAGCGGGCGCCGACCGAGCGGATGTCATGGCTGAAAATTGCCCCCAGCTGGTCATCCCTGACCCGGCCGATGAACCCGGCCCTGCCCCCCAGCTGGGCGATGCCGGCGAGGGTGTTGGCCGCCGAGCCACCGGAGGTTTCCAGGCCGGGACCGACACTGGCGTAGAGGCGCTCGGCCTGCTGCTCATCGACCAGGGCCATGGTGCCCTTGGTGAGGCCATGGGCATCGAGGAAGGCCTCATCGGCCTGGACCAGCACATCGACGATGGCGTTACCGATGCCGACGACATCGAGGCTCTTGGGCGCGAACTCGGAGCTGGACATCGTGGAAGAGGCGATCAAGGGGAGTAGGGAGACGGGCTGGGGCTGGTGGCGAACAGAGACCGTTGAGAGCAGGGACAAGCGCGAGCAGGCTGCAGGTGAGAGCCCTCGGGCATGCCTGGGCCACCTCATGGGCTCAGAGCGGGTTGATCCCCCCTGGGACAAGAGCTGCCTAGGCGCTCAGCAGGGCCCGCTTGGGGCCATGGATGGGATCCTCGACGACGATCGTCTGATCGCGCTGGGCGCCGAGGGAGACGATCGCGATCGGCACCTCCATCAGTTCCGCCAGGAAGCGCAGGTAGGAGCGGGCCGTGGCCGGCAGATCATCGAGCTGACGGCAATCGGCGGTGGAGCACTGCCAGCCGGGCAGGGTGACGAAGATCGGCCGGCAACGGGCGAAATCCTCGGAACTGCTGGGGAAATAATCGATGCGTTCGCCGTCGAGGTCGTAGGCCACGCAGACCTGGATCTGATCGAGCTCATCGAGCACATCGAGCTTGGTGATCGCCAGACAGTCGAGCCCGTTGACCTGCACTGCATAGCGGCCGATCACACCATCAAACCAGCCGCAGCGGCGGCGGCGGCCCGTGGTGGTGCCGAACTCGCCGCCCCGGTCGCAGAGGTGATCGTTGAGGCTGCCCCCCAGCTCGGTGGGGAAGGGGCCCTCGCCGACCCGGGTGGTGTAGGCCTTGGCAACACCGATCACCCGGTCGATCAGGGTGGGGCCGACACCGGCACCGATGCAGGCCCCGCCCGAGACCGGATTGGAGGAGGTGACGAACGGGTAGGTGCCGTGGTCGAGGTCGAGCAAGGTGCCCTGGGCCCCCTCGAACAGGATGTTCTTGCGGGCCCGGGCGGCCTCGTGAATCGTGCGGGTGCAATCGACGACGTCGGGAGCCAGCCGCTGGCCGTAGCCGGCGTACTCCTCGATCACCGCATCGGCGTCAAGGGGCTCCAGGCCATAGACCTTCTGCAGCAGCTCGTTCTTCTCGGCCAGGGGGCCGCTGAGCCGATCGCGCAGGCGGGAGGCATCGAGCAGATCCAGCACCCGAATGCCGTTGCGCTCCGATTTGTCGGCATAGGTGGGACCGATGCCACGGCCGGTGGTGCCGATGCGACGGTCACCGCGGCGTTGCTCCATCGCCAGATCGAGCAGGCGGTGGTAAGGCATGGTCACGTGGGCCGTGGAGGCCAGCTTCAGGCCCGCCACGTCGATGCCGTAGCCGAGAAGCATGTCCAGCTCCCCGAGCATCACCTTGGGATCAACCACGGTGCCGGAACCGATCAGGCAGGTGGTGTCGGCGTAGAGGATGCCGGAGGGAATCAGGTGGAGCTTCAGAACCCGGTCATCCACGACGATCGTGTGACCGGCATTGACTCCACCCTGGTAGCGGACGACGACGTCAGCGGAACGGCTGAGCAGATCAGTGATCTTGCCCTTCCCCTCGTCACCCCATTGCGCACCGATGACGACGACGTTGGCCAAGGACACAGCGGCCCGGAGCCGCTTCAGAGCACAACGTGGGAGCCTCTCAGATCGAGGGGCGTTTCGTCAAAGGATTCGGGGTTGAACCCCGACTCAGGCGCCCCGAACGGCGCCGCTCTCGGCCATCTTCAGCTCCTTCTCCAGCCGGGCCTTCAGGGTGTCGGGCAGGGGACGGTTGGCGTAGGCGCTGTAATAGGCCGCCAGGGAGTTGAGGGCGGTCTGCATCGTCGTGAACGAGCCGAGACCGTTGACATCACGGCGAGGGCGGTAACGGGCGACGTAGTCCTTGATCAGGCTGCTGGCCTCGGTTTCAGCCTCCTGGCGGCTGGGATCGTCCTGGGCGATGGCGATGGTGCTGAGCAGGCTGTGGGCCACGCTCACGGTGTCGTCGACGTAGTTGCCGCTGAGGCTGCTGGCGCCGCTGCAGGCGGTCAGGCTGAGACCAAGGGCCAGAGCCAGAACCAGTGACAGCAGGGGTCGGACAACATTCCGGCGCAGAAAAGCAACCATGGCGAATGGAAGGAAGTGGCTTGAATCCTAGGGGTGGCTGCCAGGGCCGCTTCAACCCAGGAGACTGAGCAGGGCCTGGGCTGGCGGGCTCAGGCCTCGGCCGGTTCGCCGGCCCGGCCACGAACGATCTCGGCCTCCAGCAGGGCTCGCACGGCGCCGGCGGCCAGCTCGCGCTTTTCACCGCCGGCGCGCCGCACCAACTCCACCTGGCCGCTGGCCGCACCGCGACCGACCACCACGCGCCAGGGGATACCGATCAGGTCGGCGTCCTTGAACTTCACCCCGGCCCGCTCGGAGCGGTCATCGAGCAGCACCTCGAGGCCGGCGGCGCCCAGTTCGGCGTAAAGGGCTTCGGCCAGCTCCACCTGAACCGCCTCCTGGGTGTTGGCGATCACGACGATCACCTCGAAAGGGGCAATCGCCACGGGCCAGCAGATGCCGTCGGCGTCATGGTGCTGTTCCACGGCGGCCTGGGCCAGCCGCGAGACGCCGATGCCGTAGCAGCCCATCCAGAAGGCCTCTTCAGCGCCGCTTTCATTGGTGAACTGGGCCCCCAGGGCCTCGGAGTACTTGCGGCCAAGCTGGAAGATGTGGCCCACTTCGATGCCACGGGCCGATTGCAGGCACTGGTCGGGGTCGTGGAGGCAGCGATCACCGCTCTGAGCGGCGCGCAGATCGAGCGGCTCGGGCCGCAGGCCCAGGCCTGCCCAGCTGGCACCGACGCGGTGGCTGTCGGAGGCATTGGCGCCGCAGACGAAGGCCGTCAGCTCGGCGGCGGTGGCATCGGTCAGGCGCAGGAAGCTGCGGACCAGCAGGGCAGCGGCAGCTGAGGGCATGGCTTCGCTCGCGTCTGCCCTGATCGACGGCTCAGCGGCCAGCAGCTCATCGGCCAGATCGGGGCCGAGATAGCCGAAGGGGATCGCGTTGAGATCGAGGGGAAGCCTGTTGCTGCGCACCAGATCGAGCGTGAGCGGATCAATCGACAGCACAGCGCCATGGGCCTCGGCCAGCTGGGCGGACACCGCATTGGCCAGCTTCACCTCATTGAGCTGCTGGTCACCCCGCAGGCTGACCAGCAGAGGCTGGAGCAGGCCATCGGCGCAGCGAGCCAGCAGCAGCAGCACCTTGACCAGCTGACTGGCCTCGAAGCCATGGGCACTGCACAACTGCTCGATCGTGCTCTGGCCCGGGGTGCTGAGGGGTTCACCGGCGCCACCGGCCCGGGGACCTGAGGTCAGGGGCAGGGCTTCAGACGGTACGGAAACAGCCCGTTCCTGATTGGCCGCGTAGCGGCCGTCGGCACTGGTGAGGATCAGATCTTCGCCAGCTTCAGCGGTGACCATGAACTCCTGACTGGCTGAACCACCGATGGCGCCGCTGTCGGCTTCCACCGCCACGGTGCGCAGGCCGCAACGCTGGAAGATACGCCGATAGGCGAGATCCATCGCCGCGTAGGTCTGACGGAGTGAATCCTCATTCCCGTGGAAGGAATAGGCATCCTTCATGATGAATTCCCGCCCACGCATCAGGCCGAAACGCGGACGAATCTCATCGCGAAACTTGGTCTGAATCTGATAGAGATTCACCGGCAGCTGGCGATAGGAGCGCAGCAGATCGGCCGCCAGGGTGGTGATCACCTCCTCGTGGGTGGGCCCCAGTCCAAGCTCTCGTCCCTGGCGGTCGGTGAGGTGAAACATGATCCCCTCCCCGGCCGTGTAGCCGGCCCAGCGGCCGCTGCGTTCCCACAGCTCCGCGGGCTGGAGCTGGGGCAACAGCGTCTCCAGAGCGCCAGTGGCATCCATCTCCTGGCGCACGATCGCCTTGATCTTCTGCAGCACGCGCCAGAGCAGCGGCAGATAGGCATAGATGCCTGAGGAGAGGCGGCGGATGTAACCGGCCCTCAACAGCAGTTTGTGAGAACTGATCTCAGCCTCCGCGGGATCTTCGCGAAGCGTCACCAGCATCAGGCGGGAGACGCGCATGGAGGCACCGGCAAACACAGGGGCGGACGTTATCACCGACTCCTGGAGCAGGCCGCCGAGCTGTCCTGAGCAAACATCGAGACCCAAGGACCTCTGCTAACGTCCCGGCCTGGTCCAACCCGTCTAAACGCTGTCTCATGCTTCCTCCCGCTGCTGCGACCCACCCCGCCCCGGTCGGCCAGTCAGAAGCGAAGGACCAGGCCGGTGCAGCCGAGCTGCTGGCGGGCCTGCTGAGCAGCGACAGCCCGGACAGTGGCGATGCCCTGATTGGTATCGATGACGTTCAGAAATCCCTCAACCGTTCGAGGGCTTCGGTCTATCGCTACACCAATACAGATCCGCGCAATCTCAATCCACCCTTCAACTCCCGCAAACTCAACCCCGAATACCGCAGCGACCAGAAAGAGCCCCTGCTGTTCCACCCCAATGAGGTGGCCCGTTTCGCCAGGGATGTGCTGCGCATCAAGGAGGTCACCGTCGAGGTGCTCAACTCCCCCTCCACAGCCACCCAGGAACTGCTGAGTTCGATCCTCGAAGAACTGCGGGCAATTCGCCAACGGCTTGAAGGCATGGAGGCCGCTCCGACCGACATCAACATTCACCGGCAGCAGCACAATCAGGCCCGTCCAGCCGCCTGAAATGGTCCCCAATCACGAAGATCGGTCTGCCCTGGCTGAGCATTGCGCCACATTTGTGCCATAATGTCAATACATACTTTTTCTTCTTTACTGAGGTGGGGCCCATCGGCGGTCCCACCAACACATGGAGCAAGCCTTAACCCATCCCTCCCGCCCCAATCCAGGTCCTGCGGTGAACCGCCTGCCCTCGCAGCCGCTGGATAGCCCCGCTCTCGCGGGCAATGCACTGGCAGGCCTGCCTTCATTCAACGGCAGCAGCACAGCCGGCACTGTGGCGGCCAGCAGCGCCATTGGCTCAGGCTCGGTCGGCGACGGCCCCGCAGGCGAAAGCTTTGGCACCACCAGTGGCCAGCCCGGTGTGTTCAGCGTCTCCGCGACCGACTGGGGCAACGACGCCGGCGCCAATGGCAGCGATGGCGACGAACTTGAGCCAGAAACGCCGGGACGAAGTTCCCGGCGCCAAGGCATTTCCCGAGATCAGGCGTCCCAGGACTCGCGCTCCCTGGAGCGCTTGTCTGGCGGCAGCGACCCGCTGGGGGAGGGCCTGGGATTGCTGGCCGGTCTTGCCATTGGTCTGCTCACCCTCGTGGTGCCCCTGCTGAGTGTGATCTCCGACCGCGGCCCCGGCCTCAGCGTCGACACCGAATCCGGCAGCGGCCGACCGCGCTGAGCCCCCAGCACTCGCACACCTGCGCGCGCCAAGGGGACAACGGCCTTGAGGACTCGCGACGGAGGCCGAAGCCAGCCAAATGGGAGTCAGCCATTCAGGCCCGCCGCTGCAACAGGAAGCCCTCCACATCCAGGGCTTTGAACACGAGCGCCGGATCACTGAAGCCGGCAGCATTGACCAGGGCGGTGAGCCTGGCAAGACCAATCGGATGGAGCCCCTGGCTGAGGGCATCCAGGGCCTCGGCTGCGGCCGTGAGCCCACTGGCCCGCTGGAAGCCCAGCCAGGCCTGTTCCACCTGGGCCTGGAGGGGCGATCGTTCCGAGCGCATCAGATCGACGAGCACCAGCTGGCCGCCGGGCCGCAAGCTGCGCGCCAGGGCCGCCAGAAAAGCCAGTTTGGCGCCGTCATCCGGCAGGGACTGCAGCACCAACACGGAGAGGGCACCATCAAAGGCCGCCTGGGCATCGAGCTGCTCGACACTCGACTGGCGCCAGCTGATCGCCCCGGCCGCAGCCGGCGAACCATCCAGCTCCGCCTGTCCCAGCCGCTGCTGTGCCACCGCCAGCATCTCGGCAGCGGGATCAATGGCCGTGAGCTGCCAGTCGGGCCGCTGGGCGCGGGCCTCCAACAATTCAGCCCCCGTGCCGCAGCCCGCCACCAGCACCGCCGTGCCGCTGGCTGAGGCCTGGGGCGAGGCCGCCAGGAGCGAAACAGCCAGTCGCGCCAGGCTGGCGTAGCCCGGGATCAGCTGCTGGACAACCAGGTCGTAGCTGGAGTGGGTCAAGGAACTGGCTCCACGCACCTCGAATGTTAGGCACTCCAGCCGCCAACCCAGGTCCGCGGGTTAGCGGCGCAGAGGCGAGCAACCCGAGCGGCGTCGCTGCCCGTCGGGGCCGATCCAGCGTTGCGCCCCTGGGCCGTGAGCCAGAGGGGGGCGCAGGTGGCGTAAGTTGGGCGGCGCCCTCTCTCCCCCGGATCGACCGTGCCCACCATTCGTTTCGAACGTGAAGGCCAGCAGGTCGGATGCATTGAGGGCGCGAATCTTCGCAAAGCCGCCCTGGACGCCGGGGTCAACCCCTACACCGGCCTCAATAACTTCAACAACTGTGGTGGCATCGGCCAGTGCGGTACCTGTGTGGTTGAAGTGCTGGAAGGAGCCCGCAATCTCTCGCCCCGCAGCGATGTGGAAGAGGTGTACCTGTCTGATCGTCCCGCCAGTTATCGGCTCAGCTGCCGCACCACCGTCAACGGTGACGTCACGGTGCGCACCCGCCCCTCCAACGCCGTTGGCAAGGGTTCCAACAGTCTGCTGGGAGCTCTCAAGTCCCTGGTCGGCAAGAAGTAGGACGTCTGCGTCCTGCCGGCCAACGCTTCCGGGGCGTGCCCAGGCCCGCTCCGGGCCCGCCTCAGCTGTTCCTGCCGTCAACACCCCCGTGCCCCAGCCCTTGGGCCAGCCGCGCCTGTACAGCTACGGAGCCTGCAGCACCTGCCGCAAGGCACTGACCTGGCTGAAGCAGCAGGCCATTGAGGTCGAGGTCATCGACATCACAGCCCAGACGCCCAGCCGACAGGAGCTGGAATCGGCCCTGGAGCAACTGGGCCGCTCCAGACTGTTCAACACCAGCGGCCAGAGCTATCGGGCCCTGGGCGCAGCGGTGGTCAAGGCCCTCAGCGATGCGGAGGCCCTGCAGGCCCTGGCCGACGACGGCAAGCTGATCAAGCGGCCATTTCTGGTCACGGCAGCCGGCCGGATCAGCACCGGCTTCAATCCCGAGGACTGGACGTCTCTTCTGATCCAGGCCCCTTGACCATCAGCTGATCGAGTTCGGCGATCAGTCCCTCAATACCTGAGCGATTGATCTGGCTGACATAGGTGCCCTTGAACTCCTCCAGGAAGGTGCAGAGGAGCTGCTGGGAACGCTCCAGGGCCGGGCCACTCTCCAGGGCCGCCGCCAGTTCCTCCCAGAAGCGATCAATGAAGCGCTGCAGGAGCTCCAGCTGCTGGTCGTCGCGGCGCCCCAGCCGCTCCCCTGTCGTGCGGGTCAGATCGATCAGGCTGTCGACCACCCCGGCCGCCAGCTGACGGCTGAACCCCTTCTCCACCTGCATCAGAGGCTGCAGCTGGCGCAGAGGCGGCGGCACCATCGTGTTCTGCAGGCTCTGCTGCAGGGCATGGCCCAGCACCCCCTGCAGTTCCGGTGCCAGCCGCGGAGCCACCTGCACCAGCAGCAAAGGGGCCCAGATGCGCACCAGTTCCACCAGCTCACGCTCGTCATGGCTGACGACCGTCTGATGACTGCGCAGGGCCCGGATCCGGTTCGGCCAGCGCTGGGAGCGAATCAGGCCCTGAATGCCATCGATCAGCTGCAGCGCCAACACCTCGAACAGCTCCACCGCCAGCAGGGCCACCACGGCCCGGCTGATCACGGCCCGCAGCGGCTCCAGATTGATCAGACCGCTGGCCTGCAGCCGTTGCACCACGGGCACCAGCCGCAACCAGCGCCAGAAGGGCAGCAGCAGGGGCAGGTCGATCCAGCGACGCAGCAGGGCCTGGCCCCAGCTCAGTCCGGGCAGAAGGCGACGCAGGCGAATCAGCCGCAGCAGGATGTCGAGGGCGAAGACGCTCTGGAACAGCAGCAGGTCGTAGCGCCAGAAATGATCGGTGGGTCGGCCGTTGTCATCGATCGAGCGCCAATAGTTGGTGGCCACCAGCGGCAGGACCTGCTCCCGCCAGAACCGGCGCTCGCCGGCCCAGGGCACCCGGCTAAGGCGCCCGGGGTCGAGCAGATCGGCGGCGGCCTCCCGGGCGGAATCGCGATTCGCCCGTTGACGCAGGCGATTCTTGATCTTCTCAAGGGTGCCCGAGGCCCCTGTGGCCTCGAAGGGATTGCCGTCGATCAGCTGATCGGTGAGCTGCACCTGGCGCTGCAACAGCTGGCTCAGTGCCGGCGTCAGGGACACCCCGACGGGCTGCTGCTGCAGGGCGGCATCGAGCTGCTCAAAGGCTCGGCGGTAGGCCTCGGTTTCGCGATGGGGCTCGATGCCCTTGATCGGATCCACCCAGGGGGTGATGTCGGGGATGGCATGCAGCGGCAGCACCAGAGGCACCGACGGCATCGGATAGAGGTTGCGCTGCAACCAGAAGGTGCGCAGCGGCACATAGGTGAGATCGAAGCCGACCCAGACCAGATTGATCGCGGCCCAGATGGCCACAAACCGGTCCCAGTTGCGCCCCAGGCGGTTTCCGGGCCTGGGCAGGGCCTGATGCCAGCGAGGGCGTGCCATCGGGTACGCGACCGGCGGATGCGTGCCTAATCTGCCTGCCGAAGACGGTCCCTGCCGCACGAGTGCCTTGAGTCCAACGGAACCCCAGAGCAACGACGAGTCAGCAAGGCCGACCAGATCCAGCAGCAGCCCGAAGGAGGAAAGCCCCTGGGTGTTCTGGCGCAGTGTGGTGATCACCCTGGCGGTGGCCCTGGGAATCCGCCAGTTCCTGCTCGAAGCCCGCTACATCCCTTCGGGTTCGATGCTGCCGGGCCTGCAGATCCAGGATCGGCTGCTGGTCGAAAAACTCACCTACCGCGGCCGCGCCCCGCGACGTGGCGAGATCGTCGTGTTCCACGCCCCCCACCACTTCGACCCGGTGCTGATCAGTCAGGGCGGT
Source organism: Bordetella parapertussis (assembly GCA_943324725.2). Taxonomy (GTDB): domain Bacteria; phylum Cyanobacteriota; class Cyanobacteriia; order PCC-6307; family Cyanobiaceae; genus Cyanobium. The sequence goes on from CALPMR020000007.1 coordinate 9,816, forward strand.
GCTGCCAGCCCCCTGCGGTGCCTGCTGGTGAATCTGCCCCTGATCGGAGCCCTTCCCGACGTGCAGCACCCGGCCTGTGATGCCTTCATCAAACGGGTGATCGGCGTGCCCGGTGAACACGTGGTCGTCGATCCGCTGGGCCGCGTCACGATCAACGGCCAAGCCATCAAGGAGCCCTACGTCAGGAACTACTGCCCGGTCGACAACCGCGGCATGGGGCCCTGCCGCACCCTCGATGCCGTCGTTCCCGCCGGCCATGTGCTCGTGCTCGGCGACAACCGCGGCAACAGCTGGGATGGTCGCTTCTGGCCCGGGGGCCATTTCCTTCCCCGGTCGGAAATCATCGGGCGGGCCTTCTGGCGCTTCTACCCGTTCAACACCTGGGGAAGCCTGGCGCCCACCAGCCACCAGGCCCCCTGAGCCCCGAAGCCACCAAGGCTCCCTGGCCGCTGCCGAGCGGGGGCGGGGGATTGGCAGCCAGAGATCCGGCTCCCTCGCCAGCCGCGGCCGTCGGGGCTGTGGGATCGAACAGGATCCAGCGCCGGCTCCGGGCCTGCAGGATCGGCTGATCGAGGCCCAGGAATGCCGCTGGGCCCCAGCAGAGCGCCTGCCAGAGCTGTTCGGGTCGCCAGCCGTTCTCCACCACCAGCACCTGCCAGAGCAGCGGCAACACCGGACCATGGCCGGCCAGACCGGCTCGACGCTGATCGAGGGGCAGCAACTGCTCCTCGGCGTCGAGGGCCTGGTGATGAACGGCCACCGCCTGAATCAGTCCGTCGGCGAGGGCGCCGATCAGGGCCTGCCTGTCCTCGGGGCCTCCCAGGGAGGGCACGGTGCGCCAGCCGCCATCGGCAGGATCGAGGCGACTGCTGTCAGCCACCAGATGCCACCAGTGGACACTGGCCGGCGGCGGCGTCGGCTGACGCGCCAGCCGCAGCACCGCCTCCCGTGTGGAGACATTCATCAGCCGCAGCGCCGCCGCCGGCAGCAGCTCACTGAGCCCCAGGATCAGCTCCAGCGGCAGTCCTTCACTGGCGGCCGGATCGACAGGCCAGCCGGCCCGCAGCGCCTCCACCCGCTCGCGCACGAAGCCCTGCTGACAGAGCGAACCATCCCGGGGCGGCAGCAGCAGCGGCCGCTCCCCCAGCTCCGCCAGCCGCAGGCCCCGCTCCAGCAGTGCCAGGGGCGGCAGCTGGTCGCCGCAGGCCAGGCCGATGGCACCCGCTGCGATCTGATCGCCATGGCGGGCGAGTTCCTGATCGGCTCCGCCCAGGCTGAAACTGCCCCAGAGCAACAACTGCAACGGGGCCGGCCAGGCCAGAGCCAGCCGCTCGGGCCGATCGCGCCAGTCGGAGCCCCAGGGCAGCAGGGCGACGCTGCCATAGCCGCCGGCTACGGCAGCTGCCGCCAGGCTTTCGAGGGTTTCCGAGCGGCCCAGCCAGGGATCTTCGAGGCTGCTGTGGGGATCCACCAGAGGGGGGCCCAGCCACAGCGTCGCCGCCTCGATCTGCTCAACAACCCCAGAAGCCAGGGCTGCGGGGAGTGAATCTGAGGTCGGCCTGGCAGCCGCAACCTCAAGGGCCTCAATGACCTCGGCTGTCTGGGCTGCGGCGACGGAATCGGCCGGATGGAGCGGCTCCGCCGGCTGCAACGGCCCCGGCGACTGGCCCGGGGTGCGGGGTGAGATCCACGCCAGCTCGTCACCGCAAATCAGCACATCGGCCCGTCGCGGCGGCTGGCCCGCAGCTTCGAGCAGATTCACCCCCCGCAGCAGGCGCAAGGGGGTGGGTGGCGTCACAGCGCTCCAGCGGCGGTGCGATCCAGCACGCCACCGAGATGGGCCGTCAGATTCATGCAGGTGAGCACGGGCCTGGCCTCGGGCCCCTGGGGGTAATCGACCACCGTGACGCCGCCGTTGCCCTGCTTGATCGCCCAGATCGCCTCAGGGCCCAGGCCGAGCATGGCGCAGAGAATCGTCTTGTTGACGGCGTCATGGGCCACCACCAGGGCCGTTTCGGCTGGATCGAGACTGCGGGCGATGCTCAGCCAGGTGCTCAGGGAGCGATCACAGACGTCCTGCAGGGTTTCCCCCTCGGGCATCTGCACGGTGTGGGGCTGGCTCTTCCAGCTGGCGAGCAGCTCGGGCCAGGCCGCGCCGATCTCTTTCTCCAGCTGGCCTTCCCAGAGGCCATGGCCAATCTCCAGCAGCCCTGTGGTGCTGGTGAGGGGTACGCCGGGGTGGTCCAACAGGATCCGTTCGGCGGTCTGGCGAGGCCGGGCCATGGAGCTGGTGTAGGCCCGCTGGATCGGCACCGGCGCCAGAAAGCGGCGAGCCGCCTCCGCCTGGGCCAGGCCATTGGCATTGAGAGGGATGTCGATCTGCCCCTGGAAGCGCCCTTCCCGGTTCCAGTCCGTTTCGCCATGGCGCACCAGCAGCAGCCGCGGCCCGTCGCCCTTTTCGGGCAGAGATTCACCGAGGTGGGTGGTGCCGTTGATCGACTCGATCTGAACCTGGATGCGGCCGCTGGCATCGCGTTCGAGGTTGAGCACCGAAATCGAGCCATTGTCGAGCCGCAGCCGGCGGAAGCCGCTGGCCGGCAACCCCAGGGCCTGCAACAGCAGAGCCCGCAGGATGGCGTTATGGGCCACCACCAGCACCGTGGCCTGGCCGCCACCAGCGAGGGCCTGACCATGGCGCTCCAGCAGCTGATCCAGGAAGCGCTGAGCCTGCTCCATCAGCTCGGGCAGCGGCCGGTAGACCGTGCCGTCCTGTCGCTGCAGCTCCAGGGTTTCCGGCGCCTGCCGCCAGATCCGTTCCTGCTCCGGATAGAGCTGCCGCACCTCACGGCGGAACAGGCCGCTCCAGGGGGCGAGATCGATCTCCAGCAGGTCGTCATCGAACTGGATCGACAACGGCTGACCGTGGGCATCCAGCAGCAGGCGCGTGGTGTCCCGCGCCCGGCTCAGGGGAGAGCTGTAGACAGCCGTCAAAGGCACTTCAGCCAAGGCCAGGCCAGCGGCACGCGCCTGGCTGCCGCCCTGCTCAAGCAGCGAGGACAGATCATCCCGGCCCTGAAAGCGCTGATCGAGATTGAAGCTGCTGAGCCCGTGGCGGACCAGCACGATGCGAAGGGGCACAGGCCTTGCGCCGCAGGCAAAGCCATCGTATGGGAGCACCCCTGGCCCCCAGACCCCTGCCACGCCGCGAACCCGGCGAGCCGCCAGAGAGAATCGACTCCAACTCCGTTCTGATGAGGCCCCCGCTTGCGTGGCACTCCCCTGCCCTCCCCAGCCCACGGTGCGGAACCTGGCTGGAAGGTGCTCCTGGCGCTGATCAGCCTCTCCCTCAGCCTGCTGCTCTGGCTCAACGGACTGGTGGACAGCCTGACGCGGCCCTCCGTGGGCGAGGCCCTCAACCTGCGTCAGCTGGAGCTGACGGCCCTCGCCGGCGAGCTGCTGCCCGCCGCGCTGCAGGAGCCCATGGTGGGCAAGGATCCGCGGGCCGAGCTGGCCCGGGAGTTGCAGCGACAGATCGCCGCATCGGCCTTGCCGGCGCCGGCGGTGCAACGGCTGGAATTGATCCTGTTGCAACGGGGCAGCGAGCCCCTGGCAAAGGCCAGGGAGCTGCGCGAACTCACCGACATGGTGGAGGCCCCGCGCCGGCCCCTGCTGCAGGCCCTGAGTGAGGGAAAACGGGCCGATGCGGCTGAGCTGGAGCGCTGGCTCAAGCCCTGGCGGGCGCCGGCGCTGGTGGCCCAGCTCAGCTGCGAGCAGCTCGATGCTCCCGAAAGCACCTGCCCGGCGAGTCGCTGGCGGCAGCGCCTGTTGCTGCAATTGGTGGGGGTGAGTCTGGTGCCCTTGCTCCTGCTCGTGCTCGGCAGCGGCCTGCTGTTGCGTCTGACCTGGCTGGCCTGGCGCCAACGGCTGCCGGCGCCCCCGCCCCTGATCGGCCCGCCGCTGAGTCTGGTCGATGTGACCCTGCTGGTGGCCGGTGGCTTTGTGGTGCTGGGGGAGGTGATCCTGCCCCAGCTGCTCCAGGCGCGGCTGGCGGGGATCGTGATGCTGCTACCGATGGATCCGGCCCTGGCTCAGGGAGTGCAGGTGTTGGTGCTCTACCTGGCGCTGATGGCGGCACCGCTGCTGATCCTGGTCCTGATGCTGCGGGGCCGGGGCGAGCGACCCAGCCAGGGCTGGTTGCAATGGCGCTGGCGGCCCTGGCGCTCCACCGCCGGGCCGGCCGCCGGCCTGGTGTTGATGGTGTTGCCAGCCGTCTCCCTGTGCGGCTGGCTGATCGAGCACTTCTGGCCGGATCCGGGCGGCAGCAATCCGATGCTGGATCTGGTGCTCAGCAGCCCCGATCCCCGGGCCCTGGCCTGCTTCGCCCTGACCGCCATCGTGCTGGCCCCCCTGTTTGAGGAGACCCTGTTCCGCGGTGTGCTTCTGCCTGTGATTGGCAACCGCTGGGGTGGGGCCGCGGCGGTGCTGATCAGTGCGGCTGTGTTTGCACTTGCCCATCTGAGTCTGAGCGAGTTGGTGCCCCTGTTCGTGCTGGGCACGGGGCTGGGCTGGTTGCGCTGGCGCAGTGGCCGACTGGGGGCATCGGTGTTGATGCATGCCCTGTGGAACAGCCTCACCTTCCTGAATCTGATCGTGCTGGGCGGTTGATCCCTCACCGACGCTTGCGGGGGCTGGGGATGGGTGGTTCACTTGCGCCATGTTGACCCGGCAGCCTTGGTCGCCTCCATCGCCAGTCCTTCCCGCCAAGCCCAGAAGCGCCGGCAGGAATCCCGATCCCTGCAGCTGATCGAGGGCTCCCTTTCCGCTCGCCACATCGAACGTCAGTCTCCCTGGCTGGCCGGCCTGCACCGGATCAGCAGCGGTGCCCTGGCTGGCCTGGGGCTGTCGGTGCTCGCCCTCAGCGCCCTCACCCTGCACTGGCAGAACGAGTGGGCGCGGAGTTATTCGGAACTGGAGTCAGCCAAATCGCTGGAGCATCGTCTGCAGGAATCGTCCGCTCTGCTGGAGCAGCACCATCTCGGCGTGATGCGCAAACCCGGAGAGCTTGTCCCCACCAGCAGCACCAAACTGATCCACCTGCCCGAACCCCAGGCCCTGACCACCAACACTCCTTTGCCGGTGCTTGTCGGCATCCAGTTGCAGCAGATGCCCGCGGGGTACTGAATGTCCCGTGCGTCCACCCGACGGCATCCGCCGAGCGGTCCCCGCAAGGGCAGTGGCCCGGCCGTAGCAGCACGTGCGGCCGGCACCCGCCGACACCCGGTGATCGAGATCAAGCCCCTCTCCGGCCGGCGGATGCTGGCGGTGTATTTGCTTCTGGCCTCGGCGCTGGGGGGGCTGGCCCTGCGGTTGGCCTGGCTTCAGGTGATCGATGGTCAGCGTCTGCAGGCCCGGGCCCGGGCCATCCAGACCCACTCGGTCACGCCGATGGGTCTGCGCCGCACGATCGTGGACCGGATGGGCCAACTGGTGGCCCTGGACGAAGAGCGGTTCACCCTCTGGGCCCATCCCCGCTACTTCAATCTGCCCGGAGATGATCCCCAGCTGGTGCGACCGGCGGAAGATGTGGTGGCACGGCTGGCGGTGGTGCTGGCCCGGCCCAAGGAGGAGTTGCTGCGAACGATCGGCAAGCTGAAGAGCGGCGTCAAGCTCGCCACCGGTCTGGACCCAGACACCGCCCAGCACGTGCGGGAGCTGGGCATCAGTGGCCTGGACCTCGAGGGCTATCCCCAGCGCATCTATCCCCAGGGGCCACTGTTCGCCAATGTGGTGGGCTTCCTCAACCTGGAGCGGGTGCCCCAGGCGGGCCTGGAACAGAGCCGCAGCCGCGATCTGCTGCGGCAGGAAACCACCTTCACGATGCGCCGCGGTGCCGATGGCACCCCCCTGCCCGACGGCATCCAGGCCGGCTCCCTCTATGGCGATGATCTGCGCCTGCAGCTCACCCTCGATGCCCGCCTGCAACAGGTGGCCCAGCAGGCCCTGATCCGTCAGGTCAAGCAATGGCATGCCAAGCGCGGCGCGGCCCTGGTCATGGATGCCCGCACCGGTGAGATGCTGGCGCTCGCCTCCACCCCCAGCTACGACCCCAACCGCTTCTGGAGTTTCAACCCGGGGCTGTTCCGTGAATGGTCAGTGCAGGATCTCTACGAACCCGGCTCCACCTTCAAGCCGATCAACCTGGCCATGGCGCTGCAGGAGAAGGCGATTGAGCCCCACGGCACCGTCAATGATGTCGGCCAGCTCAGCATCGGTGGCTGGCCGATCTTCAACAATGACCACAGTGCCCACGGTGTGATCGATTTCCCGACCGTGCTTCAGGTGTCGAGCAACGTCGGCATGGTGCAGGCAATGAGCCGCGTCAAGCACGACCATTTCTGGAAATGGCTGCACACGATCGGCATCGATGATGTGCCCGACACCGATCTTCCCGGCGCCGTGGCCGGACAGCTCAAGACCAAGGCGGAATTCGTCGGCAGCCCGATCGAACCAGCGACAGCCGCCTTCGGCCAAGGATTCTCGCTGACACCGCTGAAGCTGCTGCAGCTGCACGCCATGCTGGCCAATGGCGGCAAGTTGGTCAGTCCCCACATCACCAGCGGCCTGCGTTCCGGCGATGCCCTCAGTGGCAATCGCAATGTCCGCGGCATCCAGCTGCTCGACCCCAAGATCACCCGCATCGTGATGAACTGGATGGAAACCGTGGTCCAGAAGGGCAGCGGCAAGGGTCTGCAGATCCCTGGCTACCGCATCGGCGGCAAGACAGGCACGGCCCAGAAGGCCCTCAATGGCGTCTACATCCCCGGTGCCCGCATCTGCAGCTTCGTGGCGGTGCTGCCAATCGAAAATCCGCGCTATGTGGTGCTGGTGGTGGTGGATGAGCCCCAGGGCGGCAATGCCTACGGATCCACCGTGGCGATACCGGTGGCCAAACAGATCGTCGAGGCCCTGCTGGTGATCGAGAAAGTAGCCCCGAGCCTGCCGATTGCCTCCAAGCCGGCCAAGCCGTCCCACTGAGGCGCTGTGCGAATTCCCACAAGCAGCACCACCCGCGCCTCGGCGGCAGCGGCATGGCTGGCTAGCGTTCAGGCAACGACCGCTCCCAGGCGAGCTTCTGACTGATGGCCAATCTGCTCGATCAACTCGCCGCCATGACCGTGGTGGTAGCCGATACCGGCGACATCGACGCCATCCGGCAGTTCACCCCTCGTGATGCCACCACCAACCCCTCGCTGATCCTGGCGGCGGCCCAGATTCCCACCTACCAGGAGCTGATCGATCGCTCCCTGCGGGAATCGCGCCAGGCGATCGGCGACGCCGCCGGCGCCGATGCGGTGGTCAGCGAAGCCCTCGATGAAATCAGTGTCACCTTCGGCAAGGAGATTCTCAAGATCGTGCCCGGTCGGGTCTCGACCGAAGTCGATGCCCGCCTCAGCTACGACACCGCCGCCACGATCGCCAAGGCCCGCAAACTGATCGGCCTCTACAACGCCGCCGGGATCGGCAACGAGCGGGTGCTGATCAAGATCGCCTCCACCTGGGAGGGCATCCAGGCGGCCGAGCAACTGGAGAAAGAGGGAATCCACTGCAATCTCACCCTGCTGTTCGGCTTCGCTCAGGCTGTGGCCTGTGCCGAGGCTGGTGTCACCCTGGTCTCCCCATTTGTCGGGCGCATCCTGGACTGGTACAAGAAATCCACCGGTCGGGCCAGCTATCCCGGGCCGGAAGATCCCGGAGTGATCTCGGTCACCGAGATCTTCAACTACTTCAAGACCTACGACTACAAGACCGAGGTGATGGGGGCCAGCTTCCGCAACATCGAGGAGATCATCGAGCTGGCCGGCTGTGATCTGCTCACCATCTCGCCGGCCCTGATGGATCAGCTGCGCTCCAGCGACGGCGAACTGGATCGCAAGCTCAACGCCTTCAACCCTGGTGCCACCCAGGACAAGATCCATCTTGACCCGGAGATCTTCCAGACGATGATGGCGGCCGATGCCATGGCCAGCGAAAAATTGGACGAGGGCATCCGCGGCTTCTGCAAGGCGATTGAAACCCTTGAAGCCCAGCTGGCCCACCGGCTGGCCGAGCTGGAGGGGGGCGCCGCCTTCGGTCATGCCGTTCATGAGATCTTCCTGCTCAACGATCTCGACGGTGATGGCTGCATCACTCGCGAAGAGTGGCTCGGCAGCGACGCCGTCTTCGATGCCCTCGACACCGACAAGGATGGTCGTCTGGCACCGGAAGATGTGCGTGGCGGCCTGGGGGCAGCCCTGGCGATCAGCCGTTGAGCCTTAACCCGCCGATCACCACCACTGCAGGCCTGATCGACGACACTGAACAGCCGACTGCGATCGATCCGCCGTGAATGCTCTCGACACCATGCGAGCCCTGGCCAGCAAGGGCGAAGTTCAGTCCATCGCTGCGGGGCAGACCATCTTCAACTCCGGTGAAGCGGGCGACTGCATGTTCGGCCTGCTCGAGGGCGTCGTGGAGCTCAGCTGGAATGGCGATGCCGGCCACGAAACGATTCAGGCCGGCGATGTCTTCGGTGCCGGTGCCCTGGTCACCCACGACCATCGCCGCTACGGCAATGCCCGGGCCCTGACGGCTTGCCGGCTGCTGGTGATGAACCGCGAGAAGTTCCTGTTCGCCGTGCAGGAATCGCCGATGTTCGCCATCGAGCTGCTGGGTTCGATCGATCAACGGCTGCGCGATCTCAAGGACTGCATCCGGAACTGAGCCTGCCGCAGCCAGGGCCATCGCCCACGGACCCGGCAACTCCAAACCCCTGGAGACCCTGGGCCTCCGGCAAGTGCGCTTCAAGGCAGGTCTTGGAGCGGGGGCGGTCGGAGCCCCCCGCACTGAGTCTCCAGAGCGGGCACTGGGCGAAGGCCTCAGCCGCGCTGGAACATCAGCCGGCGAATCACCCGCTGGGCGATGTCGCCATAGCCCATCTCCCCCGAGAGAATCTGGGCGATGCGCTGCGGGGCGGTGGGGCGCTTGATGCCCAGCTGATAGCCCACCCTGGGCAAGCGGTAGAACACCTGGGCAATGCGCTTGCCCCAGGCCATCGACTCGCCCCAGTCGGCCCGCAGGCGGCGGCTGTAGTGCGCCAGGGCCTCCTGCTCGCCATCGAGCCAACTGTCGAAGGCTTCGGCCGCCCGGCAGCCACTCATCAGCGCCGGGCGCAGGCCCTCGGCCAGGAAGGGATCACACAGCGAGGCGGCGTCGCCGGCCACCAGCAGACCCTCGGCCGCCGCCCCACGGCCATGCAGTGGATGATGGCCATCCCAGATGCGCAGGCGGCCGTGTTGGCGCCGGCCGGCGTCGGGGGGCAGGCCGAGGCTGGGCAACAGGGCGGCCAATACGGCCTCGGTATCGGCCTCCTGCTGGCCGATGAACGTGCCCACACCGATGCTCCAGCCCCCCTGCCGCGGGAAGGCCCAGCAGAAGCCGTGATGCACCAGGCCGAATTCAAAACGAGCCGTATCCGGCTGGCCGAGGCTGGCCTCCACCTCGACGGAGACCGTGGCGGCATAGCGGGGACGCGGCGAACCCAGCCCATGGGCCATGGCCAGGCTGGAGCCCGAACCATCAGCGATCAGCACCGCGGCGGCGCTGAGCTCCTGGCCATCCCTGAGGCCCACCCGCCAGAGCCCCTGGCGCCGCTCCAGGCCGACGACATCAGCTCCATGGCGCAACTCCGCGCCCGCCTCGATCGCCCGATCCGCCAGGAACTGATCGAGCACCGCCCGGCGCACGATCCAGAACGGTGCATCCCCGGGCAGCTCCGCCACAACGGGGTCCTCCAGACACCAGGTGAAGCACACCCGCCGGATCACCTGGTCGACAGCGGGGCTCAGATCAAAGGGAAACCAGCGCTGCACCGAGGCCGCCATGCCACCACCGCACGGTTTCGAGCGGCCTGGCGGCTGGCGCTCCAGCAGCAACACCCGCCGGCCCCGCTGGGCCAGGTGAAAGGCCGCCGAAGCACCGGCTACCCCCGCACCGACAACAATGACGTCAGCCTCAGCCATCGGAGCGAGCTCTCAGCACATCTCAGACCTTGAGAATGTCAACTTCCTTCGCAGCCAGGTGCTTGTCCAGCTCGACGATGAAGCGATCGGTGAGCTTCTGGATCTTGTCCTGTTCGTCGCGGCTCTGATCTTCGGAAAAATCGCCGTCTTTTTCCTGTTTCTTGATCCGGTCAATGCCATCGCGGCGAATGTTGCGCAGCGCCACCTTGCCCTCTTCGGCATACCTGGCCGCCAACTTGCAGAAATCCTTGCGGCGCTCCTCCGTCAGCGGCGGGATGTTGATGCGAATCACCCTGCCGTCGTTGTTGGGGGTGAGACCGAGATCGCTCAGTGAGATCGCCTTTTCGATCAGACCGATCGAGCCGCCATCGAAGGGCTGGATCTGAATCGTCTGGGCATCGGGGGTGGAGATGGTGGCCAGGGACTTGAGCTGGGTCTCAGCGCCGTAGTACTCGACGTTGATCTTGTCCAGCAGGGAGGGGTTGGCGCGGCCGGTGCGAATGGTGTTGAAGGTGCGCTGGGTGGCTTCCACCGACTTGCGCATGCTGGCTTCGATGTCCATGGCGGTAGCGGCTGGCAGGTGAAAAGAAGGAAGAACGAAAAACGAGGCTCGCTTCAGCGGGCCGGCACGATGCTGGTGCCAATCGGCTCACCGAAGACGGCACGACCGATGCTGCCTTTGTCGAACAGATTGAACACCACGATCGGAATGGCGTTGTCCTTGCACAGGGCGATGGCGGTGCTGTCCATCACCTCCAGTTCACCGCTGAGCACTTCCAGAAACGTCAGACTCTCGTAGCGCACCGCATCGGCGTGCTTGGCGGGATCCTTGTCGTAGACGCCGTCCACCTTGGTGGCCTTGAAGACCACATCGGCACCGATTTCAGCAGCCCGCAGGGCCGCCGTGGTGTCGGTGGTGAAGAAGGGGTTGCCGCAGCCGGCGCCGAAAATCACCACCCGACCCTTCTCGAGATGGCGGATGGCCTTGCGGCGGATGTAGGGCTCCGCCACCTCCTGCATCGAAATCGCGCTCTGCACCCGGGTGGGGATGCCGGTCCGCTCCAGGCCGTCCTGCAGGGTGATGGCATTCATCACGGTGGCGAGCATGCCGACGTAATCGGCTGTGGCCCGGTCCATGCCGGCGGCCGAGCCCTTGAGGCCGCGGAAGATGTTGCCACCACCCACCACAATCGCCAGCTGGGTGCCACTGGCTACGACCTCAGCCACATCGGTGGCGATCGACTGAACAATGGCGGGGTCAATTCCATAACCCTGCTCACCCATCAGCGCCTCTCCGCTGATCTTGAGTAGGACGCGCTTGTAAGCCATCGTTACCTTCTATCAGGCGAACAGTAGCAAGCCCTCCCACCGGGGGTCCGCGCCGCAGCTGCCTGAGCGCCACGGCCGGGGTGACCGGGGCGCACCGGCCGCGGCGATCAATATTCGATCCCGGCCTGGGCCCTGACCCCTTGCTCGCGGAAGGGATGGCGCACCAGCTTCATCTCGGTGACCAGATCGGCCCGCTCCAGCAGCGCCGGCGGGGCGCCGCGACCGGTGAGCGCCACATGGGTGAGGGGCGGCCTGAGGCTGAGACCCTCCAGCACCTGGTCGGCATCGAGATAGCCGAGCTTCATCGCCACGTTGACCTCATCGAGCACCACCAGCTTGCGATCGGCGGCCGCCAGGTAGGTGAGCGAGCGCTGCCAGGCCAGCTGCACGAGCTCCCGGTCACGATCGCGATCCTGGGTTTCCCAGGTGAAGCCCTCGCCAAGGGCATGCCAGTCGAGGGCGTCGCCGAACAGCTCCAGGGCCCGGGCTTCCCCCGGTTGCCAGCCCCCCTTGATGAACTGAACCACCGCCACCCGCTCGCCGTGGCCGAGGGTGCGCAGCGCCAGTCCCAGCGCTGCCGTGGTCTTGCCCTTGCCATCGCCGGTGAAGACCAGCACCAGCCCTTTTTCGAGATTGCGCTCCCCCACCCGCTGGCGCTGCACCTCGCGGCGGCGCTCCATGCGGCGGCGATAACCCTGCTGATCGGCCTCGGGGGCCAGGTCACCGCCCATACCGAGGTCGCTGGCGGCCTGGTCCAGGTCTGCGCCAGCCTCAGGGGCGAGAGGCTGCGGCGGATTGGCGGAGCTTGGAAGCGGGCTCAATGGGACAGCGCATGGAGGCGCCCACTCTGGCCGCTGCTGCGCTGGTCGGCGGCGCCTTGGCTCAAGCCGCCCTCATCCGGGCCAGGGCCGCATCGACGGCCTGCTGCTGGTCGCGGCGGGTGATCCAGTGGTGATAGGTGCGGGTGTGGATCATCACCGAGTGGCCCATCATCCTCGCTGCCACGGTGTCGGGGAGGCCGATGTGGATCGTGCGCACCGCCCAGGCATGGCGGAGGTCGTAGGGCGTGATCGGCAGGTCGTAGCGGCGGAACTGCTCGGCCACCCGTTGCCCCACCTGCTTCAAGGTGGTGCGGCGCAGATCCAGACCAACGGCCGGCAGGGCCTGAGGTTCCCGGCCGAGACGCTCGAGATCAAAGCGCTCCACCCACTCGGGCTGAAAGGGCCAGACCTGATGCTCGCCGGTCTTGCTGGTGGGCAGCACCCGCAACACCCGATCCCCCCCGGGAGCCAGGGCCGAGAAATCACAGAAAAAAACCTCGTGATTGCGCAGGCCGTAGGCAGCCATCAGGCCATAAGCCAGTCGCCAGCCGGGATTGGGGATGCGCTCCACCAGCTCGGCAATGGCGCCATCCAGCGGCAGCTGGCGGAAGCGGGCGACATGCAGGCCATAGCCGCCACTGCGCTCGCGCCAGTCCCCGGGCAGGGAGATGGCGCCGTGCTCGGCCAGGGCCGCCAGGGCGATGCCGCATTGCTGGCGGCTGCGACTGGCCAGGGCATAGCTCTCGAGCACCTGCACCAGCAGCTCCTCGGACAGCTGGGGTTGACCCGCCGCCAGCAGCAGCAACCGCCGCAGGTAGGGCCGGTAGGCCGCCCGCCAGGTGGAACGACTGCCGGCGATCTGGCGGCGACGGCGGGGATCGGCGAAGAAGGCCTGCTCAAATCCGTCCAGCTCCGCCTGCAGATCGGGGCGGGCGACAGCGAGGCAGGCAGCGCCTGGATCTGATGGCCCCGCCGGGGAGCTGGCTGCGGCCGGGACGGATCCGGACGGAGTGGGGGCCAGGCCAGGCGGCTGGGCAGCCGGTGGCCTGGGACGTTGTTGCTGCCAGTCAAAACGACCCTCGACCAGTTGGGCCTGCAGCTGCAGCAGCCGGGCCTCCGCTTCGATCAGGCCGGCAGCGCTGGCCGGCAGAGCGAGGCTGAGCCGCTGGACCTTGAAGCCGGCAAGGTCGACCCGGCCGTCGCGACAGGGCAGGGGGCCCCGCAGACCCAGGCAGCCGCCCCGCCGTTCCAGGCGCAGTCGCACCCCTGCCGCCGCCAGGGCGGCGTTGCGCGAACGCAACTGGTCGTCGAAACCAGCGGCGCTGACCAGGGGAGGATCCGAGCTCAGAGGCGTCGTGCAGGAGTCGGGCGGACCTTATCGAGTTCGCTCGGCGCTGACCAGGGTCAACGCCGGGAGGAGGGTGGCGTTACGCTCAGCGTTTTAAAGGCACTCGGGCATGGCCAGGGTCGGCGTGGTGCTGCTGAACCTCGGCGGTCCCGAGCGAATTGAGGATGTGGGGCCTTTCCTCTACAACCTGTTCGCCGACCCGGAGATCATCCGGCTGCCGATACCGGCCCTGCAGAAGCCGCTGGCCTGGTTGATCAGCAGCCTGCGCAGTGGCAAATCCAAGGCGGCCTACCGTTCGATCGGTGGCGGTTCGCCGCTGCGGCGCATCACCGAGCAGCAGGCGCGCGAACTGCAGAGCACCCTGCGCCAACGCGGGGTGGAAGCCACCAGCTATGTGGCGATGCGCTACTGGCATCCCTTCACCGAATCGGCCGTGGCCGACATCAAGGCCGATGGCATCGAGGAGGTGGTGGTTCTGCCCCTCTATCCCCATTTCTCGATCAGCACCAGTGGATCCAGCTTCCGCGAGTTGCAGCGGCTGCGCCAGGCCGATCCGGTCTTCAGCGCCATGCCGATCCGCTGCATCCGCAGCTGGTTCGACCATCCCGGCTACATCGATGCCATGGCGGGCCTGATCGCCCGACAGATCGAGGCGGCCGAAGTGCCGGAGCAGGCCCATATTTTCTTCAGTGCCCACGGGGTGCCCAAGAGCTATGTGGAGGAGGCGGGCGATCCCTACCAGCAGCACATCGAGGCCTGCAGCGAGCTGATCATGCAGCGGCTGGAGCAGCGGCTGGGGCATTCCAATCCCCACACCCTCGCCTACCAGAGCCGGGTGGGCCCAGTGGAATGGCTGAGGCCCTACACCGAGGATGCTCTGGAGGAGCTGGGCGCCGCCGGCGTCAACGACCTGGTGGTGGTGCCGATCAGTTTCGTCAGCGAACACATCGAGACCCTCGAAGAAATCGATATCGAATATCGGGAGATCGCCACCGAGGCCGGTGTGCGCCATTTCCTGCGGGTTCCGGCCCTCGACACCGATCCCACCTTCATCGCCGGTCTCGCCGATCTGGTGCAGCACGCCCTGGCCGGCCCGGAGGTGAATCTCGATCAGGCCGCCGAGCTGCCCACCAAGGTGAAGCTCTATCCCCAGGACAAGTGGGCCTGGGGCTGGAACAACAGCTCTGAGGTCTGGAACGGTCGCCTGGCGATGATCGGTTTTTCTGCTTTCCTGCTGGAGTTGCTCAGCGGTCGAGGCCCCCTGCATGCCCTCGGTCTGCTCTGACATGGCCCATCGGCGGTTGCGCCGGTGCCGCCCGTTGCTGGTCCTGGGGGCAGGCCTGTTGCTGGCCAGCCCGTCGCTGCCCGCCAACGCCTTCAACCGTGGCACCTGGTTGAGCGGCAGCTTCCCGGTGGTCAGCTTCGCCGGCTACACCAGCGGTTTCGGCCTGCGCATCCATCCCCTCGGCGGCGATCTCCGGCCCCACTACGGCGTCGACATCGCCGCACCGCTGGGATCCGACGTGCGCAGCTGGTGGTCAGGGCGGGTGAGTGAGGTGATCCGCGATGGCGGCTGCGGCAATGGCCTGGTGATCCGCTCCGGCGACTACGAACACATCTATTGCCACCTGGCCGGCCGTGTGGAGGGCGGCAGTTATCGCAGCGGCGCCCTCAGCCTGGTGGTCGGTCAGCCGGTGCGCAGCGGCCAGCCGATCGCCCATGTGGGCCTCACCGGCAGCAGCACCGGGCCCCATCTGCATTGGGGCATGCGCTTTCGCGGCCAGTGGCTGGATCCGGCCCGGATTCTGCGGGCCATGGCCGAAAGCCGCCGCCGTCAACCGCTTGCCAGCGCCAGGACCCCTAATGTTGGCTCATTCCGCTGAAGGGGGGTCCGCCGCTCCCTTCAGCCCATCGGTTCCCCCTCACCCTCCGCAGCCGTGACGCTCACGCCCCTCACTCCTGCCCAGGCCGCCAGCTTTGTCCAGGCGGCCAACGGCTCCAACCCCCAGGCGCTGGCGACCCCCCAACGGGTCAATGGCGCCTACGCCCTGATGGATTCCCTGCATCGCCACGGGGTGAAGCACATCTTCGGCTACCCAGGCGGCGCGATCCTGCCGATCTACGACGAGCTCTACAAGGCTGAGGAGCGGGGCTGGCTGAAGCACATCCTGGTGCGCCATGAACAGGGCGGCACCCATGCCGCCGATGCCTATGCCAGGGCCACCGGCCAGGTGGGCGTCTGCTTCGGCACCTCCGGGCCCGGCGCCACCAACCTGGTCACCGGTATCGCCACGGCCCAGATGGATTCGGTGCCGATGGTGGTGATCACCGGCCAGGTGCCGCGGGCGTCGATCGGCACCGATGCCTTCCAGGAAACCGACATCTTCGGCATCACCCTGCCGATCGTGAAGCACTCCTGGGTGGTGCGCAATCCAGCCGACATCGGCCGGATCGTGGCGGAGGCGTTCCTGATCGCCGCCAGCGGCCGCCCGGGGCCCGTGTTGATCGATGTGCCCAAGGATGTCGGCACCGAAGAGTTCGATTACACCCCGGTGCAACCCGGTACGGCCGTGCCCCCCGGCTTCGGCCATTCGCCCCTGCCCCATCCCGAGGCGATTGAAAAAGCCCTCGAGCTGATCCTTCATTCCCATCGCCCCCTGCTTTATGTGGGTGGCGGCAGCATCAGCTCGGCGGCCCATGAGGCCATCAAGATTCTGGCCGAGCGCTTCCGGATTCCCGTCACCACCACGTTGATGGGCAAGGGAGCCTTCGACGAACGCCATCCCCTGGCCCTGGGCATGCTGGGCATGCACGGCACGGCCTATGCCAATTTCGCTGTCACCGAGTGCGATCTGCTGATCGCCGCCGGTGCCCGCTTCGACGATCGGGTCACGGGTCGGCTGGACAGTTTCGCCCCCCGGGCCCAGGTGATTCACATCGACATCGACGCCGCCGAGGTGGGCAAGAACCGCCTGCCGGAAGTGCCGGTGGTCGCCGATGTCCGAACAGCCCTTGAAGCCCTGCTGCGCCTGTCCAGCGCCGACGATTCCGCCGGCCGCACCGAGTCCTGGCTGAAGCGGATTGAAGGCTGGAAACAGCATTACCCCCTGGTGGTGCCCGCCCCCGAGGGGGAGATCGCGCCCCAGGAGGTGATGGTGGCGCTGCGCCAGCTGGCACCGGGGGCGTTTTACACCACCGATGTCGGTCAGCACCAGATGTGGGCGGCCCAATTCCTCAACACCGGCCCGCGCCGCTGGATCAGCAGCGCCGGCCTGGGCACGATGGGCTTCGGCATGCCCGCGGCCATGGGGGTGCAGATGGCCTTCCCCGAAGAGCAGGTGATCTGCGTTGCCGGTGATGCCAGCATCCTGATGAACATCCAGGAACTCGGCACCCTGGCCCAGTACGAGCTGCCGGTGAAGGTGGTGGTGATCAACAACGGCTGGCAGGGCATGGTGCGCCAGTGGCAGGAGAGCTTCTACGAAGAGCGCTATTCCAACTCCGAAATGACGGGCGGCATGCCCAACTTCCCCGCCCTCGCCGAAGCGTTCGGGGTGCGCGGCTACCGCATCACCGAGCGGCACGACCTGCTGTCACGGCTGAGTGAAGCCCTGGCCCACCCCGGCCCAGCCTTCATCGATGTGCGGGTGCGGCGCAACGAAAACTGCTATCCGATGGTGCCACCCGGTGCCAGCAACGCCCAGATGGTGGGCCTGCCCAGCCATCCGGAACTGGCCATCGACACCGTGCGCCACTGCAGCGCCTGTGGCGCCACCACCGCCAGCGCCCATCTCTATTGCCCCAGTTGCGGCTCCAAACTCTGACCCGCCCTGTCGCCCTGTTTTTGGCCCTGACCCTGGGCCTGCTGTTGGCCTGGCCTGGATCGGCTCTGGCGGCCGAGCTGCTGCAGGTGCGGACCGCAACGCTGCTGCAGATCGGCGATCGCAATCGCAACTACGCCGTCGAGCTGGCCTGCATCGGTGTCGAAGCGGCGGATCAGACGGCGGCGATGGCCTGGCTGCGCCAGGAGCTGCCGCGACGCACCCGGGTCAATCTGCGCCCCTACGGCGAGCAGGGGGGCCTGCTGCTGGCCAGGGTCAGCCGGCTGGATGGCGAGCGCGACATGGGCAACGGCCTGATTGCCGCCGGCCTCGCTCACCCCCTCAACAGCCCGCCGAGCTGCCGTGTCGAGGAGGCCAGCTGATGGGCCTGAACCGCAGCGCCAAGGGCATCGTGCTGGTGCCGACCCTGTTGCTGGGCGGCGCTTTTCTGGCCGCCGCCACCTGGGCCGATGGCCCGGCCGAGAGCAACCGGGGGCTGGCGATCAGCCTTGGCGCAATCCTGATCGGATCCGGCCTGCTGGCCCAGTTGCTGCCGGAGCCACCACGGGAATCTGAGGACGCTGATCCCGCCTCCCCGGGCAACTGAATCCCCTCGCTGAGCCAGCACAGCGAAGCTCACGCAACGCCCCCCCCGGCAGCGGAGCTACGGCGAACGGGCCGCTTATTCCGTGATCAAGGGCAGCGAGCTCTCGCCGATCTAGCTGCAGGAACTCAGCGGTGCCCTGGCCAAGGCTTACCAGGGTCATGACCAGTTCGCGGTGGTCGAAGAGTGTCTGGCGCGCCGTTTCCCGATCTACAAGCCAGGCGACATCAATGCCAAGGCCAGCGGCGGTCTGCGCCAGATCTTCTCCGAACTCAAAGCCGGCGAGGCCAGCTGGATCCTGCGGCCCACCAGCGTGCTCAAGTTCTGAGGCACCAGTCCGCGACGCTCACCATGCCCCCCAAGGGCCAGACCACGTCCTCAAGCGAAGGCAGCCAGCCTGCAACCCTCACCCATCTGGCGGTTGCGGGCTATCGCTCCCTGCAGCAGCTGCTGCTGCCGTTGGCGGGGCTCACGGTGGTCTGCGGCGCCAATGGCTGCGGCAAGAGCAACCTCTATCGCTCCCTGGGCTTGATCGCCGCCGCCGCTCGCGGTGATCTGGTGGCGGCCCTGGCGGCAGAAGGGGGCCTGCCGGCGGTGTTCTGGGCGGGGCCGCAGCACACCAGTGCGGCGATGCGCCGCGGCGAGCAGCCGGTGCAGGGCAACCTGCGGCGCGAGGGGGCACGGCTGCGGCTCGGCTTTGCCGGCGAAACGCTCTCCTATGCGATCGAGCTGGGCTACCGGGCCGACGACCAGACCAGCGCCTTCGTGCTCGATCCGGAGATCAAGCGCGAATGGATCTGGGCCGGCGGGCCCTTCCATCCGCGCAGTTTGTTGGTGCAGCGCAGCGGCGCGCTGGTGGAGCGCTGCGGGGAAGGGGGGCGCAGTCGCCCTTTGGCGCTGGAGGTCTCGCCGCACGAGAGCCTGTTCACCGCCGTCTCCGATCCGCTGGAGGCACCGGAGGTGTTCCAGCTGCGGCGCACGATCCTCAGCTGGCGCTTCTACGACAGCTTCCGCACCGACCGCCAGGCCCCCGCCCGCAGCGGCCGCATCGCCACGCGCACGCCGACCTTGGCCAGCGATGGCGGCGACCTGGCGGCGGCGGTGCAGACGATCCTGGAGATCGGCGACGCCGATGCCTTCCAGACCGCCATCGCCGACGCCTTCCCCGGCTGTCGTCTGGCGGTGGACACCAACCAGCCGCTGTTCCGGCTGCAGCTGCACCAGCCGGGATTGCTGCGGCCGCTCGAGGCCGCGGAGCTCTCCGATGGCACCCTGCGCTACCTGCTGCTGGCGGCAGCCCTGTTCAGCCCGCGGCTGCCGCCTTTGCTGGTGCTCAATGAACCGGAGAACAGCCTGCATCCCGATCTGCTGGCCCCCTTGGCGCGATTGATCGGCGCCGTGGCCGAGCGCAGCCAGGTGTGGGTGGTGGCCCACGCCGAGGCCCTGATCTCCGCCCTGGAGACCACTCCCGATTGCCGGCTGCTGCGGCTGGAGCGGCAGCTGGGAGCCACGCTGCTGCCGGGCCAAACGGTGCTGGAGCGGGCCGCCTGGCGCTGGCCGGGGTGATGCTCAGGATGTGGGTCTTGGCCTACATCCTTACCGCTGGCACTTCACCGCGTCGGCAAAGGTGATGGACCTGTAGATGTTGTCCACGGTCAGGAAGGCGACACAGCGCTTCTTGTCCAGCATGTAAGTGAGCGTTCCTTCGGGCAACCGCTCTTCGGTGACGTACTTGGTGCCCCGAATCACAAAGCCAAGGGCAGCTGATAATGGAGACTTGCCCACAAGGAACTGAAGATCGGCCACCGGTGGCCCCAAAACAGGTCCACCTGAGTTGCCACCGGAACCTCCACTGGAGCCACCGCCTGTCTTGACGACGAGCTTGTAGGTGCTGCTGCCGTCGTTCCAGCTGAAGACGCCTTTGGCACCCTTGTCCTCAAACAAGACATTGCTGGCATCGGCAAAGTCGTTCTCGATGCGCAGATTTTGTCGGTTGGGGCCACTGAAGCGGAAGCTTTTGCCATTGTCGAACTTCACAACGAAGGTCTCCTGGCCGTCTCTCAGTTTTTCCTTGATCGTGCAATCATCGTCATAGACAATATTGCCATCTTTTGTCAGGCGGCACTCCGCATCGGATTTCGCCACGGACTGGGCCTGGGCGGGGATGGCCAACGCCAGGGTCCCGCCAAAGGCCACGCTCGCGCCACAGGCCAGGGTCAAAGCGGAGGCGATCGTCTTGCGCAGCATGGAGCGTCCATTGCCATTTCCTCGCAATCTTGAC
>CALPMR020000008.1 GCA_943324725.2 Bordetella parapertussis
CTGGGCCGCATCGACCAGCAGCCAGGGCTGGCGGGGATGGGACTGGAGCCGCTCGGCCACAGCGGCGATCGGCATCAACTGGCCGGTGTTCCAGAGCAGGTGCGACAGCACCACCAGACGGGTGCGGGGCGTGAGGGCCGCCTCCAGGGCCGCCAGGGTGCCCGCCGCCGCCGCTTCGGTTGTGCCACGCAACTGCATCACCGGCAGCACGGCCAGCTCCAGCTGCTCGCGCCGGGCCAGTTCGCGGCAGCCGGCCACCACGCCAGGGTGTTCGGCGTCGCTGATCAGCAGCTGATCCCCGGCCTGCCAGGGCAGGCCCCAGAGGGGCAACAGGCAACCGGCGGTGACGTTCTCACTGAAGGCCACCCGTCCCGGAGACACGCCGAACCAGCCGGCCAGCCGCTGACGCAGGGAATCGGTGGTGCGGGCCACAAACGGCCAGACATCACTGGTGAAGGGCCCCAGCTCCTGGATCGTGGTCCAGGCGGCGTTGATGGCGGCGCGTGAGGCGTCGGGCAGGGGGCCCTGGCCGCCGTAGTTGAAATACGTCTTGTTGGCGAGGGCCGGCATCTGCCGGCGCAAGTCGGTGCTCAAGGCAGAGCCAGCAGCTGCAGGATCACGCTCCCATAAAGGCGGCATGAGCTGCTGCATTCAGGCTCGGCAGAGTGTGGCTCAGATCACCTGACCCACCAGCACCGCTGCCATGGCGGAGAACAGGGTGATCGAAAGGGCGGTGAGGGGGTTCTGGCCCTGGGCGACGGCGATGCTGGTGACCACACCGGCACCAAGGGCAGCAACGGCCAACTGGGTGAGGAGTTCGCCGCGAGGACTGGGGGAAGGGGTCACGGCGCACTCCTGGAAGTGCGGCGACCTTAGGAATCTCTTCCCGCAACAACTCCTTCAAGCAGGCATGTTGTTACCTGGGGTGTTGGAACTTCAAGCGCGTTTACAAGCTGCTGGCAGAAACAAAGAATGCCTGAATGACTTCACAATTGCAGACCACGCTCAGGCCAGGCATTGCCGTGAAGGCGCGGAACCGCACCAGCACCGATCTGGAGCTGGTGAAATTCCGCCCTCAAAACAGGCTCCCAGCGCTCTGCTTGCCCACCATGCCAAGGGGGAGCGACTAGCTCGCCTGGAGCAGATCAAAGCGATCCAGATTCATCACCTTGCTCCAGGCGGCGATGAAATCGCGCACAAAGCGCTCGCCGCCGTCGCTCTGGGCATAAATCTCGGCCACAGCCCTGAGCTGGGAGTTGGAGCCGAACACCAGATCCACCCGCGTGCCGGTCCAGCGCAGCTCACCACTGAGGCGATCCCGGCCCTCAAAGATCTCACCAGCCTCGGATGTGGCTGTCCAGACGGTCTCCATCGCCAGCAGATTCACGAAGAAGTCATTGGTGAGCTGACCCGGCCGCTGCGTGAACACGCCGTGGTCCAGCCCATCGGTATTGGCGCCCAGGACCCGCAGGCCACCCACCAGAGCCGTCATCTCGGGAACACTCAGACCCAGCAACTGGGCCCGATCGACAAGCAGGTGCTCGGCTGGCACAGCCATCGCCGTCTTCTGGTAGTTGCGGAAGCCATCGGCGCGGGGCTCCAGCACCGCAAAGGATTCCACATCGGTCTGCTCCTGGGCGGCATCGCCGCGACCCGGCTGGAAGGGCACCTCCAGGCGATGGCCAGCGGCTGCAGCCGCCGTTTCCACGGCGCTGCAGCCGGCCAGCACGATCAGATCGGCCAGCGACACCTGGCAACCGCCTGCAGACTCCTCATTGAAAGCCCGTTGCAGACCCTCCAGCACCTCCAGCACCCGCGCCAGCTGGGCCGGCTGGTTCACGGCCCAGGCGTTCTGAGGAGCGAGGCGAATCCGGCCACCATTGGCCCCGCCGCGCTTGTCTGAACCACGGAAGCTGGCGGCCGAGGCCCAGGCCGTGGCGACCAGCTCGGAGACCGACAACCCCGAACTGCGCAGACGGGCCTTGAGATCGGCCACAGCAGCGGCATCGATCAGCGGCTCGCTGGCTGCTGGGATCGGATCCTGCCAGATCAGATCCTCAGCCGGTACTTCCGGACCGAGATAGCGCCCCTTGGGCCCAAGATCGCGGTGGGTGAGTTTGAACCAGGCCCGGGCGAAGGCATCGGCAAACGCCGCTGGATTCTGGTGGAAGCGGCGGGAGATGGGCTCGTAAATCGGATCGAAGCGCAAAGAAAGATCCGCTGTGGTCATCATCGGCGGATGCTTCTTGTCGGGGTCGTGGGCATCGGGAATCAGGTGTTCCTCCCTTACATCCCTGGCACGCCACTGCCAAGCCCCAGCCGGGCTCTTGACCAGATCCCACTCGTAGCCGAACAGCATCTCGAAGTAGCCCATATCCCAGCGGGTGGGATGGGGCTTCCACGCTCCCTCAATGCCACTGGTCATGGTGTCGGCGCCCTTGCCACTGCCGAAGGGGTTGCGCCAACCCAGGCCCTGCTGCTCCAGCGGCGCCCCCTCCGGAGCCGGACCCAACAGCTCCTCAGGACAGGCGCCATGGGCTTTGCCGAAGGTGTGGCCGCCGGCCACCAAGGCCACGGTTTCTTCATCATTCATGGCCATGCGGGCGAAGGTGTCGCGCACATCACGGCCAGAGGCCAGCGGATCGGGCACACCGTTGGGGCCTTCCGGATTCACATAAATCAAGCCCATCTGCACTGCAGCCAGGGGGGGCTCCAGTTCTCGATCACCGCTGTAGCGCTCATCACCCAGCCAGCTGGTTTCCCGGCCCCAGTAGATATCCTCCTCCGGCTGCCAGATGTCAACGCGGCCGGCGGCGAAGCCAAAGGTGGGAAAGCCCATCGACTCCAGCGCACAGTTGCCGGTCAGGATGATCAAATCGGCCCAGGAGATCGTATTTCCATACTTCTGCTTGATCGGCCAGAGCAGGCGGCGGGCCTTGTCGAGGTTGCCATTGTCGGGCCAGCTGTTGATCGGGGCAAAGCGCTGGTTGCCGGTGCCAGCACCGCCGCGTCCATCGCCGGTGCGGTAGGTGCCGGCGCTGTGCCAGGCCATCCGAATGAACAGACCGCCGTAGTGGCCCCAGTCCGCCGGCCACCAATCCTGGGAGTCGGTCATCAGCGCCTGCAAATCACGCTTGAGAGCCGCGTAATCAAGCTGCGCAAAGGCCTCGGCGTAGTTGAACTCGGCCCCGAGCGGGTTGGCGACAGGGCTGTGCTGGTGGAGGATGGAGAGGTTGAGCTGCTGAGGCCACCAGTCGCGCGGGGCCGGACCCCGGCCGGCGATGTCGCCGCCACCATGGCCAGGGAACGGGCACTTTCCGAGTTCTGTCATAACGGCCTTTCAAACCGGCAAATCGCCCTATTTCCTAGCAAGCATCAGAGCGAAATGTGACTCCAGAAACAAATCCAAGCAGACCAGTGCGGCCGTGCTCCTGGCGCCGAGCCTGGTGCCGCCAACCGCGAAGCCCTGGGCGGATTTGACTCTTGATGTGACCGGAGTTTGTCCTTTCTTCGCTCTTGACGGCCTCACTGTGACGACATCTCGATCGTCTCCGGCAGGTTCCTGCCTGGCCGAATCGGCGGGTTGGGCCAGGCAGGGTGCGCGGAGGAGATCCACGCGACCGCAACAGACAGCACAGCCGTCTTGACCTTTCTTGTCTCATATGGTGATACTGCCATCAAGACTTGACCAGTCAGGATCGCTTCAGTTCAGGCTAATCTTTGAAGATCATTAGCAACCATCCAAAAATGCAACGGCAACTGCTGGCTTTGCTGCTGCTTCATGGCCTTGCCTCTCTTCCAGGCCCCGCCGCAGCCGAGCCAGCCCCGGCCCAGAGCCCAGCTCAGGAAGCGAGCTCCAGCCATTCCAGCCTCTATGTGACTGGCGCCATTGGCATGAATTGGCCGACGGCCAGAGTGGGCACAGGTGATGCGGGATCATTCACGGAGTTCTCCCATCCTGGATTCTCCACCGAAATTGGCTTTGGCTACGATTTCAAGCCATTAAGAGTTGAACTCACATATGCCCTGGACGCCAGCCGGCTAAAAGGTTACAGCTTGGGCTCTGATCAATATTATGAATACAATCGCGGCGGCGATACCAGAAAAAATTCCGCTTTCGCGAGCCTCTACTGGGACCTGCTTCCCAACAAGCGCCTCACCCCCTTCATCGGCGCAGGCCTTGGCCTGTCCAGTCTGAGTGTTGGAAAATTTTCAGAGCCTGGCTACAATTATGATGCCTATTCAAGTGTGCTGTTTGGCTACCAGGTCAAAGCAGGTTTATCCTACGGAATAGACCCCAAGTCGAAAATTTTCGCAGAAGCGGTTTATCGAGGCACAACTGGCTATAACACCAATGACGGCTTCAACGATTGGCGCAACTCTTCCTTCTCCAGCTGGGGCGGTCAGATTGGTGTCAGGGTTGGCCTCTAAAGCACCACAGGCCCGCCACAGCAATCAACGCCGATCCTCGGCAAGGCCAGCAGACCGGACTGGAATGCAGGCTGAACCACGACCAGCAGGCCGCAGCCATCAAGCCACCGCCTCAAGCCGCCGCAACAGGGGCAGGGTGTGGGCCTCGAAGCGCGCCACCCGCTGGGTGATCTCATCAAGCCTCTGACTGGCTTCAAGGGGTTGTCCATCCTTCTGGATGGAGCGGCCGAGGGTCTGGAGATTGGCGCTGAGAGCCTCGATCAAGGCAGCCTCGCTGCAGCCCTGCAGCGAGGCATGCAGCAGCATCAGCTCGAGATCGGAGAGGGCCATGAGATTGCCGGTGCGGGGCAGGGCGATGGCGTGATACGGGGCGCCGGCGGATACCTCGGCGGCCACCACACGGTTGAAGCGCTGGGCAGGTTCGGGATCGCGGCGTGGTGGTGCCAGGGCAATGGAACCCTTCTGCAGCAGCAGGGCGATGTTCTGCAGGAGCTCGGGCAGAGGCGTCGGCCCATCGGCGTGCAGGGACAGGCGGTGCAGATCGCCCAGCCGGCAGGGGCCCTGCTGCAGATGCTGCATCAGGGCCAGAAACCAGACGCGGTTGCCTTGCACCTCGCCGAGAGCCAGCGGAAAGCTGAAGGCATCAGGGCGTAGCAGAGCATCGTCTTCGAGCAGGCTGAGGACCTCCAGCATCTGGATCGCCTCGCTGGCGTCGGCATTCCAAAGAGGATCACGACCCTTGGCATAGACATCGCGGCGGAAGCTCTGGTTGGTGAGCAGATCGCGCACGAACTCGTGCTGCCCTGGATCCGAGCAAGTGGCCAGGAGCGAGCGGAAGGCTTCCGGCATCAGGCCATCGAAGGTTTCGGGCAGGGTGGCACTGCCGAGATAGAGGAACTCGTGCTCGCTCGCCTGGCGAATCACCTGGTCGGCGTACTGCGGCTGCCACTGGGAATGGTTGTATTCGTGCAGCAGATAGGCGGGAGATTGGCTGCTGAGGCCATCGAGCCGGCTGGCCAGGGAGGGCTGGGCCTGGAACAGGGGTGAGCCGCAGCTCTGCAGCTGACGAAACAGAGCGATGGCGGCATCGAGGCTGGGCTGGCCATCACCCAAACGGCTCTGGAAACCCTTGACGGCATGCTGAAAGGGCAGGGCAGCAAGCCAGCCGGGCAGGGTGTTGTAGGAGAGATAGAACAGACCACCAGGGCGCAGAGCACTGGCGGCCGCGAGCAACACGCTCGCTCCCACCTCAGGACTGACCCAGCCGAGGATGCCATGGGCAATGACGATGTCGTAGCTGCCCCAGCTCTCTGGCGGCGCCTGGCACAGGTCGAGGAAGTCCGCAGCCACGAACTGGATGTTGCCCAGCCCGACCCGCGCGGCCAGGGCACGACCGTGGGCGATGTGCTCGGCGCGGAAATCGATGCCGGTGAACTGGGCCTGGGGATAGAGGGCGGCCTGCAGGCAGAGCCCGAAGCCCTGGCCGCAGCCCAGCTCCAGCACACGAAACGCCGACCCCAGATCCGGTGGCCGCTGGCTCAGCAACAGGGCAACAAAGGCCAGCCGCTCCGGGCTCATCTCTGGATAGGCGCCGAAGGTGTAGCCCTGGTCGCTGAAGTAGCCGTGGCGCAGGGTCATGACAAGGGACTGGCGGAAGGAACCGGCAGAGGGAGAAGGGCGTGGATTCGGGTCCGAGGAGCTGATTCTCGCCTGCCAGGAGGCATAACGTCTTCAACAGGACTGGCTTGATCAGCGATCAATCAGGCCCGATGAACATCGATCAGCGCTTGCACGGACTCTTCCGACTGCATCCGGATCGATCGTGCGTTGTCGACCGGAGCTGCCGGCCTGACCCCTGCATCTCCAGAGGTAGATGCACAGTGCCAACTTTTTCTGCAGATGTATGCCGAAAGTGATCCCTAACTGCAGCAGCAGAGGCAGAGGCAGCAGTAGCAGAGCCTGGGGCGTGATGCAGCGCGGCAGGGGCTGGGGCCGTGGTGGCTGGGCTGGCTGGTGGTGATCGGCTCGGGCCGGGACCTGAACCTCATCCCGTTGCAGCCGGTGGCGGCATGACAGACAGGGGGCGAACCCTGCTCACCCGAGGCGATGGCAAGAAGCGGCCCCCAGGGCGGCCTCGCTCGGGAGTTCGCTCAGCGGCCTCTGCCCTGCCAGCCGAAAGGCCCGGTGAGCCAGTGCGTTGGGCTGGGGCGACCAGCCGGACAGACCAAGGCCAGCGAGCTCGCCCCAACCCCGTTCATGGAGCTGCCGCGGCTTGCCTCCGCCCCGACGCCAACCGGGCCCGGCCGCTGCTGGCCCAGGTGCGCAGGGCGTCGAGTTGTTCGCGGGCGGTGCGGCTCAGCGGCACCACCTGACTGGCGGCGATGATCAGGTCGGCCTCACCCAGCTCGCGGCCTTCGCCGAAGGCCAGGTGCATGGCCTCGATCACCGTCTGCTCCAGCTCAGCGCCGGAGAAGCCTTCCGTGCGGTCACCCAGGACCTCCAGGGGAATCCGGTGCTGGGGGCGTCGGCGGCGCAGCTGCAGATCCAGGATCGCCCGCCGTTCGCCGCCATCGGGCAGCTCGAGCAGGAAGATCTCATCGAAGCGCCCCTTGCGCAGCAGCTCCGCCGGCAGCCGTTCAACCGCATTGGCGGTGGCTACCACGAACACGGCGCTGGTCTTCTCCGCCATCCAGGTGAGCACCGTACCCAGCACCCTCTGGCTGGTGCCGCCATCCCCTCCCGCCGAACCGGAGGCGCCGGCGAAGCCGAAACCCTTGTCGATCTCATCGATCCAGAGCACGCACGGGGCCATCGCCTCGGCCCGCTGAATCATCTCGCGGGTGCGCGCCTCGCTGGCTCCCACCAGGCCTGCGAACAGCCGCCCCACATCCAGCCGCAGCAACGGCATGCCCCAGCTGTGGGCGATCGCCTTGGCGGTGAGGCTCTTACCTGTGCCCTGGGGCCCCACCAGCAGCACGCCCCGTGGCACCGGCAGCCCATAGCGCTGGGCCTCCTCGCTGAAGGCCCGGTGCCGCTGCTCCAGCCAATGCTTGAGCGCCTCCAGACCGCCGATGTCCGCCGGCGTGGCCTCACTGGGGCAGTACTCCAGCAGCTCGCTGCGGGCGATCGCCTGGCGCTTCTCCTCCAGCACCTCCGCCAGATCTTCAGCCCCCAGCTGGCCGCGGCGGGCCAGGGCCCTGGCCGCCAGCTGCCGCACCCGCTGCTCGCTGAGGCCATGGCAGGCGGCGGTGAGCTGCTCGAGCACCTCAGATTCCAGGGGCTGGCCGCCCGCCACGGCGATCGAGCGCAGCAGGGCGCCGATCTCGCTCGCCTCGGGCAGGGGCAGCTCCAGCATCGTGATGCAGTCCTCCAGCTCCCGGGGCAGCCGCCATTCCGGCGCGCTGATCACCAGGGTGTGGGGCACCAGCGGCAGCGAGGCGGCCAGATTGCGCAACCGCCTGCAGATGCCGGGATCATCGCCGTAGCGATGGAAATCCTTGAGCAGCAGGATGGCCCCCTGTTCTGCCGGCACCGCCGCCAGGGCCTCGAGGGCCGCCATCGGATTGCGGGCCGCCTCCCCCTGGCGATTGGCGTTGCCGCTGAGCCCGGCGACAAAATCCCAGCGCAGCAACAGGCGACCGCCGAGGCGCCGCGCCGCCTGTTCCAGCAGGCTTTCGAGGCGCTGCTCCTCGAGGCTGCGGATCCAGACGATCGGCGTGCGCGAGCGGATCAGCAGATCCAGTTGGTCGGCCAGGGAGCTGGAGGGGGCCATCGGCTTCAGGGCAGCAACTGGCGCAGGGCTGCCCAGCGGGGATCGATCGGCGGCGCCGCTGCCGGGGCGTTGGGCGGAGCGCCGCCGGGGGACAGGCTGGAGTGGTCGGCGGCCCCGGCGCTGGTGCTGTCGTTGGCGGTCTGACTGGCGCTGGCGGCATTCGCGACGGCAGTGGCCTGGCTGGGCTGGGGGCTGACGCTCTGGCTGGTCTGGAGCCCGGAGCTGCCGGCTCGCCCCGAAGGCACCTCAGCGCTGCTGCTCTTCGCGGCTGCAGAAGCCTGAGGAGCGGGGGGATTCCGGTGCTGGCGCTCGGGGGTGATCGTGCTGGCGTTGCCGCGGGCCGGGGGCGGGCCGGGGCAGTCGGCTCCGCAGCGATTGACCACCGGCAGCTGCAGGCTCAGCTGCTCGAACAGCCAGCGCTCCGGATCGAAATCGCCGCGGGGATTGAGGCGATCGTCCAGAGCCTCGATCAACAGCGGCTCCGGCTGGCTCCTGGCTCGGGATCCGCGGCGAGGCTGGCTACCGGCACTGGGGGCTTTGCTGGGGCCTGAGGACTGGAGAGGGGAGCGCTCGCTCCGGGCTGCAGCATCTGATCGGCCCCGATCGCGATCGGCAGCTGGGGGACGGCCGCCGGGGCTCCGGCCGGTGGAGCTGGAACCGGAGGCGCCTGAACCCGACACCGGCTCCCTGGAGCGACGCCTTGAGGCTCCGGCAGCGGCCGCGCTGGCAGCCAGGGCCGTCAGATCGGAGCCTTCAAGATCCTCGGCATCGGGACCGGCCAGCTCCAGCAGCTCATGGACCGTTGCCCGCAGCGGTCGGTTGAAGTGCTGCAGGCAGCGATCACAGCAGAGGGTGACGATCGTCTCGCCCTCCCCCTCCACCTCCAGCACGCTGCCGTGGTGGCGGGCCCGGACCTGGCCCCGAACCGGGGTGAGGCTGTCGAGCTCGGTGAGCTTCTGATCCACCGGCCAGATCATCGCATCGGCCCGCAAACGCAGCTCCTGCAGCGGTACCGGCCGCAGCCGCTGAAGACCGCCGCCGGCCTCAGGGCTCACTTCTTGTTCTTGGGCTCGAACGGCAGCCGGCCGAGCGCGCCGCCGCCGGCCGTTGCCGTGACGGTGGTGGCCATCTGCTTGTCGAGAATCGCCTGCAGGTTGTCGGGCAGGGCCTCGCGGGTGAGCAGGAAGGTCTGCAGACCCTGGAAGATGTTGGCCACCACCATGTAGAGCAGCACACCGGCCGGCAGTGGGAAGAACAGGAACATCGCCGTGATCATCACCGGCGTGATCTTGTTGGCCGTGCTCTGCTGCGGATTGGCGGGCATGCCCATGCCCGAGAGGATCTGGGAGACGAACAGGCTGGCTCCGAAGGCCCCGACCAGAATGGCGATGTCCCAGTTGACGGCGCCGTCGGTCATGAAGCCGACCTGGCCGAGCGCCTTGATGAACAGGAAGCCGCTGCGGGCCGCCAGGCCGGGGATCTTGGCCTCGACCGTGGCGTCACCGGGAGCCAGCGCGGTGATCTTGCCGCTGGCATCGACACTCACCACCCCTTCGCCCTTGGTGACACTCCAGCTGGGCTGGAAGGTGTCGCCGTTCTCGACAGCGGCGAGCACCGAGCCGAAGCTCTCGTCGCTGCGAGTGTGCAGCTTGACGGTTTCGCTGTCACCCACGCCCAGCTTGGTGCCGCCCTCGAGGCTGCCGATCACCGGCACATGGCTGGTGGCGGTGACGAAGATCGAATGGCTGGGGGTGTTGAAGGGCTTGGTTTCCACCGCCGCGATCTGATCGGCCGGCAGCACCTTGAGATTGAAGGTGTAGGGCACATCGGCGAACGGTGAGCCGCGCAGGGTGGCGAACAGGGCGAACAGGATCGGCATCTGCACCACCAGGGGCAGACAGCCCGCCAGGGGACTGCCGAACTCCTTCATCAGCTTGCCCAGCTCCTCCTGCTGCTTCTGGGGATTGCTGGCGTGCTTGGCCTTGATCTCGGCCTGGCGCTGCTGCATCACCGGCTGGGCGATGCGCATGCGGCGGGCGCTGCGGATCGAGCCGGCACTCAAGGGGAACAGGGCCAGTCGGATCACCACCGTGAGGGCGATGATCGCCAGCCCGTAGCTCGGCACCAATCCGTAGAAGAAGTCGAGGATCGGCAGCAGCAGGTTGTCGGAGATGTAGCCGATCACGGCAGGCAGCGCTCAGGGGTTAGGGAATCCGGGGCCAGTGTGCCCGAACGGGGGGGATCGGTGGGGGCGGAGATCCGCCGACCCAGACGAAATCGGACGCCGATCGCTCTCCAGCAGAGGGATCTCGGGATTTCGGCCAGAACGCCGGGTCCGCCTGAGACAGGGGGAGTGGCGGTCGCTGGCGAAGCCGGCTGCGATCCAGGCTGGGGGAACCCTGGCTGGATCACAGCGGCGAAGCGGCTGGCCGGGGCCAGCGGGCTGGCAGAGAGCGGCTCGGGCCAGGGGCCTGAGACGCATCGATCGGCGAGCAGCTGGCAAGAGCTGGTTCGAAGCTTGAGGACGATCGGGCCGGAAGCGGCCTGAACGAGGGGGCAGACCGTTGAACCCCCAGCGGCGCGGCCCCTGCTGATACCGACCTGGGAGCCGTTGGCGCCTGGTCCGAGGCACGCTCGGAACGGGCGCTGCACCGGCCGTTCCCAGGCCGACAGCCCCTCTGAAAGCGTCCCAGGGCCCTGAGGAAGACCAGGGAGACCGCAGGCACCGGGAGAAACGGGGGGAACGAGCAACAATCAGGGCCCCGGATCCACGTTCCGCTCAAGGCAGGCAGAGCAGGAGCGGCTGAACCCGAGCGTGCTTCCAGGCTGAAGGCGGCGATCGCCCCGAACCGGCCAGAGGGACCGTGGCTCGCTTGAGCCGTCACCGGCCTCAGGCGTCGGTGGACGGACAGGGGCTGGGGGGCCTCAGGCGGCGGGGGCCTCCGGTTTGGCGAAGCCGCTGGTCGACTTGCTGACCCCTTTGCTGGTTCTGGCCTGGCGCAGCTCCTCGATCGTCGCCTCGATCTCGCGGAAGCGGGGCACCGAGCGCATCTCCAGCTTGGAGCCATCGTTGAGCACCAGCACCATGTCTCCCCAGGCGCCAAAGCCGCGGGGCACCGAGCGCACCTCCCGGATCTGGCTGTAGACCACCTGGCTGCGATCGCGGCCCAGCCAGCCGCCATTGACCTCGATACGGCGGCTGGTGATGCGATAGCGCAGCCACAGGGCCCGCACGATCGCTCCCACCGCCAGGGGGATGCCCACCAGGGTGATCGCCAGCACCAGGCCGAAGATCAGATCGCCCTTGGCAGGGCCTCCCTCATAGATCACCGTTTCCTCGATCTTGCCCTTGCCGGGCAGGCCGGCGATCGGGTTGGCCGTGGTGCCGCTGGCCGGGGCCTTGCCGGGCTCGGCGCTTGCTGGGGTCATGGACATAGGCCTGCCTTACGCAACAAATGCCGCCATTCTCCCAGCAGCTGGTCCGGTTCGGCGTCGGCACTGCCGGGCTTGAGGCTGAGCAGCAGCCACTGGGGGGTGGGACAGACCGGCTGCTGGTTGAGCAGATCGGCCTGCAGCAGCCGGCGCAGACGATTGCGGCGCACCGCCCGTTTGTGCACCTTGGAACTGACCACAAAGCCACAGCGCCAGGGACTGGGCGGCTGGCTCAGAGCCGGTGGCGGCAGCAGGGAAGGATCCGCCGCCAACACCCGCAGGACCATCAGCTCGCCGTGCAGTCGGCGGCCCTGGCGATAGAGACGATCGAACACCCGATGGCCCCGGAGCCGGTGCTGGGGCGGCAGGGCCATGGCACGGTTTCCGCCGGGGCTTCAGACCGCCAGGCGGGCGCGGCCGCGGCGGCGGCGGGTGCGGATCACACGGCGACCGGTGTGGCTGCGCATGCGCACCCGAAAACCGGAGACGCGCTTGCGTTTGCGGCTGGTGCCTTCCAGGGTGCGTTTGGTCATGGCGGCCTGTCGGCTCCTCGATTCGCTTCAGTGGGTCACCCTATCAGTTGGGGTCGATCTGGATCAGCCAGGAGCCCACGTAGCCCGACACCGGCACATCACCCGGCGCCTGGATCAGGGCATTGAACTGATACATACCCGTGTTGAACGGGTTGAAGGTGTTGATGTACAGACCGATCGTTTTCTTATCGGAGACCGGCACATCCGGGAACACCTCAATCGCCTTGCCATTCGGCGACACCTCGATCGTGGCCGGAATCTGCTTCTCGCAGCGCGTGCGTTTCATCATGCCGCCCTCGCTCATCTCACAGAGCTTCATCTGCTTGGCCTCAAAACTGCCATCCCAGTAACTGGGCACCGTGATCGCCAGCTTCAGAATCGCCGTTTTGCGATCCTTCGGCTTCAGAATCAGGTAATACTCCGAGCGCTTCATGCGGATCGTTTCCGTCATGAAGAAGTAGAGGCGGCGGAAGTCCTTGTTGTTGTCCCAGCGGAACTCCATCAGGCCAGGCGTGCCCTCGGCCCTGGCGCTCTGCAGCAGCCCGGTTTGCAGCGGCAGGCCGGCGTGACCCGGCTGGCCGCTTTGCCCGGGCAGGTTGGCTTGGCTGGGCCAATCAATGGGGGCCAGGGCTGCAAAGGCGCAGGCGCCCGCAGCAAGGGCGGCGCCTGAGGCGAGAACCCGAAGGCGCGGCAGGGGTGGCATGGGATCAGCCAGAGGTGATCCGTCGATTCTCAACAGCCCCCAGGCCCGCTTGCGAGCTCAGTGGCCGGCCGGATCACCGGCCGGACCAGAGGGGGGGCAACCGGCCGGATCCCTGGCCCCAGCTGGGGTTGTGACTGAGTTGTGACTGGGGGCTGCCAGGGCCCGGTCCGGACGCAGCCGGCTCGCCTCCCGCAGGTAGGGATGGACAGGGATCTGCTGCCCATCCAGCCAGGCGTGGGCCAGCAGGCGGATGCAGCGCGACAGATCTCCCTGCACCGCCATCTGTTGGCAGTCGAGCAGCGCCACCCCATCGCAGGCGAGCAGGCGGCGGGCAATCGCAGCCGGGAAGCAGGCATTGAGATCGGCGGTCACCGAGAAGGTGATCGACAGCACCTGGCTGGCCTGGAGCTGGTTGTGGGCCATCAGCGCCTCAACCAGTTCGCTGACGGCCACATCGATCGCCTCAATGCTGTTGGCGCTGGCGGTGGTGGCCCCACGCAGGGCCCGCAATTCGAGGGCAGGATTCATGGGTCGGGGGCGGACGGGATCGGGTTCAGGGGCGATGCAGCCACAACGGCTGGCCGGCCCAGGCCAGCTCCTGGCTCAGAGCCGTGTGGAGCTGGCCCAGCAGCTGGCTGCCGGGCAGCAGGCGGCTGAAGCGCTTGGGCGGCTTGCCGAAGGTGACCGGCTTGGTGCGCTCGGGATCAAGGCCCGCCAGGTCAGCCGCCAGCAGCCGGGCCGCCTCCTCATCGCCGAGGGCATCCACCAGCCCCAGCGCCAGGGCCTGGGCGCCGGTGAACACACGGCCATCGGCAAAGCTGCGCACCCTGGCCTCCTCCAGGCCTCGCCCCTCGGCCACCGCCGCCACGAACTGGCCATAGCTGGCATCGATCAGCTCCTGCAGCAGGGTCCGCTCCGCCCCGGTCAGGGCCCGATCAGGCGAAAGGATGTCCTTGTAGAGGCCACTTTTGACCGTTTCAAAGCGGATGCCGATGCGCTCCAGCAGCCGGGAGAGATCGTTGCCGCGCAGAATCACGCCGATCGAGCCGGTGATCGTGCCGGGGTTGGCGACGATCTTTTCGGCCGCCACACCGATGTAGACCCCGCCCGAGGCGGAGATGTTGCCGAAGCTGGCCACCACCCGGCAGCCCTTGGCCCGCAGCCTGCCGATGGCGGTGTGGATCTCCTGGCTGTCACCGACGGTGCCACCAGGGCTGTCGATGCGCAGCAGCAGAGCCGGGCACTCCCGTTGCCCCACCTGCTCCAGGGCCTTGAGAACCCGCTCGCGGGTGGGGCCGGCGATCGGCCCTTCGATGGCGATCCGGGCCATGGTGCGTCGAGTCTTGCGGCGCCAGGGCCAGGGCATCGGAATGCGGTGAAGTGGTTGGATCTTAAAAAGGAAGCCCCCCTGGACCCTGTCCATGCTTCCGGCTTCGCAAGGGTCCCTGCTGCGCTGGCCACTGATGCTGCTGCCGTTTGCCCTCTGGGGAACGGCGATGGCGGCGATGAAACCCCTGCTCGACGAGAGTTCACCGCTGCTGGTGGCATCCCTGAGATTGCTGCCCGCCGGACTGGTGTTGCTGCTCGTGGCCCGCTTCGCCGGGCGCCCCCAGGCCGTGGCGGCGGCGGACTGGCCCTGGCTGCTGCTGTTCGCCCTGGTCGATGGCACCGTGTTTCAGGGCCTGCTGGCCCGCGGCCTGGAGCAGACCGGCGCCGGTCTCGGCTCGGTGCTGATCGATTCCCAGCCCCTGCTGGTGGCCCTGCTGGCCCGCAGCCTGTTCGGCGAGGCGATCAACCCGGTGGGCTGGCTGGGCCTGCTGATCGGTCTGGCGGGCATCGTCTGCCTGGGTCTGCCGCCGGAGCTGCTGCGCCATTGGTGGCTGGAGGGCCCCTCCGTGATCGGCGCCCAGGCCTGGAGCCACGGCGAACTGTGGATGCTGGGCGCCGCGGCGGCGATGGCGGTGGGCACGGTGCTCTGCCGCTACGCCACCCGCGCCAGCGATCCCCTGGTGGTGACCGGCTGGCACATGGTTCTCGGTGGACTGCCCCTGGTCGCGGCCACCGTGGTCTCGCCGGTGCTGGGCGAGGGAGCCGGTTGGCTGGCCTTCTGGCCGTCCTGGACCGCTCTGCAGTGGGGCCTGATGGCCTACGCCTCCCTGTTCGGCAGCGCCCTGGCCTATGGCCTGTTCTTCTGGTTCGCCAGCCGCGGCGATCTCACCGGCTTCACCGCCCTGACCTTTCTGACGCCGGTGTTCGCCCTGCTCTGCGGCCTGCTGCTGCTGGATGAACGGCTCAGACCGCTGCAGTGGCTCGGCGCCGCTCTGGCCCTGGCCTCGGTGGTGTTGCTCAACCGCCGCCAGCAGCTCTGGCACGGCGCTGCCCCCTCCAGCCCATCGGGAGCCTCGCTCTGATGGCGGCGCCCTCCCGCCGTCAGCGGCGTCTCTTGCTGCTGCTCACCCTGGCCCTGGGATCACTGATCTTCCTCTGGCAGCTCGGCAGCACCGGCCTGGTGGATGAAACGCCGCCCCTGTTCGCCGCTTCCGCCCGGGCCATGGCCGAAACAGGCGACTGGCTGATTCCCCGCGTCAATGGCCTGCCCCGCTACGACAAGCCGCCCCTGGTGTACTGGCTGATGGGGTTGATCTACGCCCTGCCCGGCCAGGCCCAGTGGAACCCCCTGGGCACCTGGGCAGCGGCCCTGCCCTCGGCGCTGGCCTCGATCGGCGTCATGCTCGGCCTGGCCGACACCCTGCTGCGCTGGCCCCAGCCAGGCCTGGGGCGCTGCTCCGGGCGGACGGCCGGGCCTGCTGGACGCGGCACGCTCGGGCCTGGAACCCGGAACCCGGCCCTCCGTTCCGCCCCTGCCGCTACCGCCCCTGCTGCAGCCAATCTCGTTTCAGCCACCGCCGCCTGTGCCTCGACCAGCTTCTGGGTGACCCCGCTGACAGCGGCCCTGGCCTTCGGCCTGGGGCCCCTGGTGCTGCTCTGGGGCCGCGTGCCGGTCAGTGATGCCCTGTTCAGCGCGCTGCTGGCCGCAGCCCTGTTGCTGTGCTGGCGCCGCTACGCCGACCGGCAGCAACCCTGGTGGCCCCCCTGGGGAGTGCTTGGGCTGGCCGTGCTCACCAAGGGGCCGGTGGCCCTGCTGTTGCTGGGGCTCACTCTGCTGCTGTTCGGCTGGCTGCAACGAGACCTGAGCGGCCTGGCCGAGCGCCTGCGGCCGCGTGCCGGCCTGGTGCTCAGCCTGGTGGTGGCCCTGCCCTGGTATGGCCTGACCCTGGTGCGCGAGGGCCGCCCCTTCTTGGACAGCTTCTTCGGTTATCACAATCTGCAGCGCTTCACCTCGGTGGTGAACCACCATCTGCAGCCCTGGTGGTTCTTTCTGCCGGTGCTGCTGATCGCCTCCCTGCCGGTCACACCGCTGTTGCTGCTGGGCCTGATCCGGGCGCTGGGCCCCCTGCAGCTGGCCCTCTGGCCGGCCCGGCCCCAGAGCGCGCCGCTCTCCCTGGCCCGCTTCGCCGCCTGCTGGCTGCTGGTGGTGCTGGCCTTCTTCACCCTCGCCGCCACCAAGCTGCCCAGCTACTGGCTGCCGGCCACCCCCGCCGCCGCCCTGCTGGTGGCCCTGGCGGTCCAGGCCAGGCCGACGGCCGTTGATGGCGCTTACGCCGGCGCTGAAGCGGGCGCGGCGGCCGCTGCCGGACCCGGGGAGCGAACGGCCCCCAGATCTGACAATCGCTCTGGGCAGGGCCTAGAGGCCAGCCCAGAGCCGAAGCCGGCCGCCAGGCTCGGCGAACCGGGATCCTGGGCGGATCGCTGGGCCTGGCGTCTCACCCTGGGGCTCACCCTGCTGCTGGCCCTGGTGTTTCTGCTGGCTCCCCTCTGGGTGCCACTGATCCAGGATCCGGAGCTGCCCACCCTGCCCGCCGAGCTGCTGGCCAGCCGGCGACTGATCCTGGCTGGCTGTCTCTGGGCCCTGGCGGCCCTGCTGGGCTGGATCCTGGCGTGGCGGCGATCAGCGCTGCGGCTGCTGGCCCTGCAACTCCCCCTGGTGCTGTTCGTGCCGGCGGCCCTGCTGCCGAGCTGGGGCCTGGGGGATCGCCTGCGGGGGCTGCCTGTGCGCCAGATGGCGGCAGCCGTCAGAGCAGCTGACTCCGGAGCGTCGCCGCAGCCAGCTGGGGCGACGCAGGCGCTGGCGCCAGGGCGGGCCTCCCAGGGCCGCAGCGACGAACCACGGACTGACGAACCCCTGGCCATGGTGGGCATCCTCAAGCCCTCGCTGCACTACTACAGCCGCCGGCTGGTGATCTACGAGGGGATTGAGCCCGAGGGGCTGGTCAACCTGGCCGACCGCCTGCGGCGGGAGCGCCGGCCCGGCCAGCACCCCTCAACGGCCGAGGAGACGCCCACCGTGCTGGTGGTGATCGACCACACCACGGCCGCATCTCCCTTCTGGCAGGGGCTGGAGCCGATCGAACTCAGCCGCGCCGGCTTGTACAGGCTCTGGCGCCTCGATCGCCGCCGGCTTGAACGCCGGGCAGCCGAGCTGCTGGCCGACGGCCACCGCCCCACCTGGCAGCAGCCGCGGCCGGAGCGCTACTGACCGAGCCCTGACCTGCCCGACCAGGCACCCATCCCTTCCCCACTTCAATGGCCCGCACGATCCTGTTCATCCATCAGAACTTCCCGGGGCAATACCGGCACCTGGCGCCGGCCCTGCAGGCGCGCGGGGAGCTGGTGGTGGCGATCGGCGGGCCCACGGCCCGGCAGCTGCCGTCCATCCCCCTGCATCGCTACAACCCGATGCCGGCGGCGGGCGTGCCGCCCTGCCATGACTGGGTGTCGGATCTGCAGACCAAGGTGCTGCGGGCCGAAGCCGTGGGCCGCTGCCTGGAACAGCTGCTGGGCCAGGGCCTGCGGCCCGATCTGATCGTCGGCCATCCCGGCTGGGGCGAGCTGCTGGCGGTCAAGGATCTGCTGCCCTCGGTGCCGGTGCTGCACCAGGTGGAGTTCGTGTATCAGCTGGAAGGCGGCGATGTCGGCTTCGATCCGGAGTTCGGCCAACCGGACTGGCGCAACCGCGCCCGCATTCGCCTGAGACGCAGCACCCAGCTGCTCGCTCTGCAGGATCTGGACTGGGGTCTGGCACCGACGCCCTGGCAGGCCAGCACCGTGCCGGTGGAGTATCAGCCACGGCTCAGCGTCATCCACGAAGGCATCGACACCGCCGCGATCACGCCCCGGGGCCCGGCCGAGATCAACCTGCAGCGGGCCGGCCTGAATCTGCGGGCCGGTGATGAGGTGATCAGCTTCGTCGCCCGCAACCTGGAGCCCTATCGCGGCTTCCACCGCTTCATGCGCGCCCTGCCCTTGCTGCAACGGCTCAGGCCCCGGGCCCAGGTGCTGATCGTCGGCGGGGAGGAGGTGAGCTACGGCTCCGCACCCGCCGGCGGTGGCACCTGGAAAGCGGCGCTGCTGAAGGAGTTGGAGGGACAGCTGGATCTCAGCCGCGTGCACTTCGTCGGCAAGATCGCCCATGGGCTGCTGCACCAGCTGTTCCGGGTCTGCGCCTGCCATGTCTATCTCACCTATCCCTTCGTGTTGAGCTGGAGCCTGCTGGAGGCGATGGCCTGTGGAGCCCTGGTGATCGGCTCCGCCACTCCGCCCGTGCAGGACGTGATCCACGACGGAGTGAACGGTCGGCTGGTGGACTTCTTCGACACCGAGGCACTGGCCCACGCCATCGCCGCCGTGCTGGCCGATCCGGCCGCCCAACAGCCGTTGCGGGCGCAGGCGCGCCGCAACGTGGTGGAACGCTTCGATCTGCAGACGGTCTGCCTGCCCCAGCAGCTCGACCTGGTGGATCGCCTGCTGGGCTGAGGTTCAGGCGGCCACCCGACCGCTGGGCAGCAGGGCGCCATAGAGCGCTTCGAGCGCTTCGATGTTGCGCTTCAGGGTGTAACGCTCCAGCACCCGCTCGCGGGCACGGCGGCCCAGTTCGGCGGTGAGCACGGGCTGCTCCCGCAGCACCGGCAACAGGGTGCGCAGCTGGGTGGTGACGCCCTGGGTGCTGATGACGATGCCCGCTCCCCCCTCGAGCACCTCGCCATCGGCACCGGCATCGGTGGCGACGCAGGCCGTGCCGCTGGCCATCGCCTCCAGCAGCGCCAGGCTCAGCCCCTCCACCAGCGACGGCAGCAGGAACACCTCGGCCAGCTGCAGCAGGGCCAGGCGGATCGCCCGCTCCGGCTCATAGCCCCACCAGATCACGTCGTCCTCGCGGCCATCCTGCAGGGAGGGGCGCAGCGGACCGTCGCCGACGATCACCAGCAGGCAGCCCTGGGGCCGCACCAGCCGCCAGGCCTTGAGCAGGGCCTCCACGTTCTTCTCGGTGGCGATGCGGCCCATGTAGAGAAACAGCCGGCGACCAGCGAAACGCTGCCGCAGCCTGGTCAGTTCGGCAGCCACACCAGCCTGGGGATCCTCCTGGCCAGCCGGAGCCCATTGCAGCGGATCGACCCCATTCGGAATCACCGCCAGGCGTTCCCGCCGCACCCCCAGCCGCTCCAGCAGATCGGCCTGCAGCTCCGAGAACACGATCACCCGATCAAAGCGGGCCAGGGCCGGCGCATAGAGCTGATAGGTGAGCTGCTGGGTGCCGCCGGCCAGGTTGCGCAGGGCCGCATCGAAGGCGGGATGGAAGGTGGCCACCAGGGGCAGTCCCAGTTGCTGACAGAGGTCCGGCAGGCGGAAATCCAGGGGCGAGAGCGTGAGGCTGGCGTGGACCAGATCGGGCTTGAGCCGCTCCAGCGACTCCCTCAGCTCCCGCTGGGCGCCGGGGGAGGGGATCGTGTACACCTGGGACTTCACCAGGTAGGACAGGGCGACTTCGGGGTTGCCCGGGGTGAGATTGGCGTCGGGCTCAAGGCTGCGGGCCTCGCTGGCCACCGGCTCATGACGTCCCAGGCCCGCAGGCGGGGTGTCGAAGTGAATGAAGCTGACCCCGTGGCCGCGGCGCCGCAGGGCCTCGGTGATGCTGAGGCCGTAGGTGACGTTGCCACAGAACGGGGATTTCTTGCCCAGCCAGGCAATGTGTGCCACCGGTATGGTTCCTTTCGATACCGGAAATTAGCAGCGGCGCCAGGGCTGCTCGCTCAGGGCCGCCACCAGGGCCACCGCCGCCAGAGCCCAGAGCACCGGCAGCAGTCCATAACGGCTGACCACAGCCCCCGCCAGCACCAGCGGCAGGCTGAGGGCGATGTTGATCAGGTTGTTCTGCAGACCGAACACCCGGCCCCGTTGATCCTCGGGGGTGTCCTCCTGGATCGTGGTCTGGGCCGGGATCGCCAGCAGGGCCGCCCCGACGCCGAGCAGGCCGCAGAGCAGCAGGGTGACGGCGAGATTGCCGCGGGCCTGCCCTAGCAACACCAGGCAGCAGGCGATCATGCCCAGGCCACTGGAGCCCAGCAGGCGGCGACTGAAGCGATCCCCCAGCTGGGCCATCGCCACCGCACCGATCGCCAGCCCCAGGCCGCTCATCGCCAGCAAGGTTCCGAAACCCGTGGGCCCCAGGCCGACGATCGTGGCCGCCAGACTGATCGCCAGCACATAGAGCGCCGCCAGCAGGCTGTAGAGCAACACCAGCTGCAACATGGCGCTGCGCACACTGGGGCGTTCGCGCAGCACCTGGATCCCCTCACCGATCTCCTGCCAGACGGTGACGTTGCGGGGGGGGCGGACCGGCTCCTCGATGGCGATCGCGGCGATCGCCACGGCGGCGATGCCGTAGCAGAGCGGCAGCAGCACGAACTCACCGCCGTTGAAGCCCAGCCGCTGCAGCAGGCCATGCATCAGCCGCAGGATCGGATCGCCGAGGGCGAAGCCGACGATCGTGGCCCCCATGCTGGTGGCCTGATAAAGCGAATTGGCAGCCAGGAGCTGGTGGGAGGGCACCAGCAGGGGGATGGCCGCCTGCTCCGCCGGTGCGAAGAACTGGGTGAGCACCGATTCGAGCACCGTCATCGCCACCAGCGCCCAGTAGCCCCAGCTCAACCCCAGCCACTGGGGTCCGGGCAACAGCGCCAGCGGTGCCAGCAGCAACAGCCCCGCCCGCAGGGCATTGGAGCTCACCATCACCGCCCGTTTCGGCCAGCGATCGGCCCAGACGCCGGCGACGGTGCCCAGCAACATCGCCGGGATCGTGTTGGCCACATAGATGCCGGTGGCCAGCAGGGTGATGATCTGGGCCCGGTTCTCCACCCCCATGCGAATCGCCGCCGCTGCTTCGGCCAGAGCCGGATCAGCCTGGGGGTTCTCGGTCACCCAGTACTGGGCGATCAGGAACACCATCAACACGATGTAGAACTTGTCGGCCAGTTGGGAGAAAATCTGGCCGAGCCAGAGCTGGCGGAAGCCCGGCAGGGCCAGCACCGCCGCCAGGCCGGTCTCTCCCCCCTTGGCCGCCGCGCCGCGAGGACCCGGAGCCCTGGAGCGGGGGGCAGGGGAGCCGTCCGCTGACGCCTGGGCCGCGGCGCTTGCTGGTGATCCCTCGAGCCCGGCGCCAACAGGTTGCTCCCTGGGCTGGTCGCCCTGGCCGGGTCCAGCCGAGATGCTTCCCCCAGCAGGGGACAGGGGGTTGCTGGGATCGTTCATGTCCCCATCTCCCGGATCCGTGGCTGGTGCATCGGGCCTGGACTCATCGCAGCGGGCTCATCTCGGGGTGCGGATCACTGTTGCCTGCTCACGGGTGCCTGCTCACGGGGTGCTGCGTGGCGAGGCCGTGGGCTCGAAGGCACTGCGCAGCAGTCTGAAGGCCCGAGGGCGCCGGCCGAGGTGTTCGCCGCACCAGGCCTCCACCAGATCGAGCAGGTGCAGCCACACCGACTCCGGGCCCATCAGGCCCGCATCCCGGCGGCGCGGCAGGCCCGGCCTGGGCAGCCGCTGCAGCAGGGCCAGCTCCGAGGCATTGAGCACCACCCGGGCCCCCGGCAGCGCCCCGATTGTCAGCCCCTCCCCTGGCAGCAGGCTGGAGCGCCACTCCCAGTCGCCGACCGGGGGCTCCAGAGCCTCACCAGTGCGGGCGCATTGCTGCAGCGGCAGGGCGTAGCCCCCCAGGGCGAGCAGATGCACGCTGCCCTGCACGGCGATCGCCAGGGCCTCCAGCCGATCGCTGCGCTCCCGCACCACCTCCTCCAATCGGCCCAGCTGCATCAGGACATCGGCCAGAACCCCGGGGGCGGCCGCCTGCTCGGGCACCAGCTGCAGACACAGCTCACCGAGGGCCTGGGCCGCCGCCAGGGTCTCGAGCCGCTGGCCCAGGCCGCCGTAATTGCGCAGCACCTGCAGCTGGCGCACCCGCCGCAGGCCGCGGCTGCCGCCCACCTGCAGCCGCAGATGGGCCAGGGGCACGGCGGCCGCCAGGCTGCTTCTGGGCCGGCGGGCGCCCGGTACCGCCAGGCGCGTCAGCCCCTCGCTCTCGCTCAGCAGGGTCAACAGGCGATCGTTCTCGCCCAGGGGGCGGCAGGTGAGGGCGAGACCCTCCAGGAGAATTTCCGGCATGGGCAGCGCTCAGAGATCCGTCCGCCGGCCGGCCGGCCCAGCGCCATGGTCCCGGGGCCGGCATCGCTGCCAGCCCCGGTGAGGGCCTGCACGGCGATCAGCCAAGTCCTGCACGGCGATCGTCAGCAAGACCAGGAAGGTCCTGGCGGCCTTCCTGGCGACGACCTTCAGCGGGAGCTTCGCCAGAGGCCTCCGCCTCGTCCGGCTCGGC
This sequence comes from Bordetella parapertussis, assembly GCA_943324725.2. Taxonomy (GTDB): domain Bacteria; phylum Cyanobacteriota; class Cyanobacteriia; order PCC-6307; family Cyanobiaceae; genus Cyanobium. Next base: position 22,635 of record CALPMR020000008.1, read on the forward strand.
GCCACGGCTTGGATCCCGGCCAGCTGCGGGCCGCCGCAGCGCCTGCATCAGTGCCACGCCGCGGCTGCTGCCCAGCCGGGTGGCACCGGCCTCCACCAGGGCCATCGCCTGCTCCAGGCCGTTGATGCCGCCGGAGGCCTTCACCGCAGCCCGCCCCCGGGCCAGCTGCCGCAGCCGCTCCACCTGGGACGGGGTGACCGCTGGCCCGAAGCCGCTGCCGCTTTTGAGCCAGCGCACGCCCGCATCGATGCTCACCTCCACCAGCAGCTCCAGAGCCTGGGGCTGCAGCCTGCCGATCTCGACGATCACCTTCACCGGCAATCCCAGCTCGGTGATCGCGGCCAGATCATCGAGCACCGCACCGCTGTCGCCATCGGCGAGGGCACCGAAATCGGGCACCACATCCAGCTCGTCGGCGCCGGCGGCGGCGGCGGCCTCCGCCTCGGCCCGCTTGATCGCAGCCGGCACGGCGCCGAAGGGGAAGCCCACCACCGAAATCAGCCGCACCCGATCGCCGCTGGGCAGGCGTTCGCGGGCCACGCCCACCCAGCGCGAGGCCACGCACACCCCGGCAAAGCCGAAGTGGCGGGCCTCATCGCAGCAGGTGATCACGGCCTGCCGGCCCCGGTGGGGATCGAGCAGGGCGTGATCAATCAGCGGTGCCAGATCCGGCAGTTCGCGACCTCTGGCCATCGGCTAGGCGTCCTTCGACTGAATGACGCCGAAGCCGCCGTGGTTGCGGCGATAGACCACCTGGATCTGCTCGGTGCCGGCGTCGCGGAAGACATAGAAGTCGTGATCGACCAGCTCCAGCTGGTGCAACGCCTCCTCCAGATCCATCGACGGCATGGCGAAGTACTTGCGGCGCACGCCGCGATGGGGGACCACCGCCTCCTTGCCCTCGGTGATCGGCGTGCCGGGAGGGGGCAGATTGGCTGCTCCATTCTCTTCATCGCGGGCGGAGCGGTGCACCGGGCCCTGGGTGCGCTCCTGCAGACGATCCTTGTAACGATGCAGCTGGCGGCTCAGTTTGCTGGCCACCATGTCAATACTGGCGTAGAGATTTTCACTGCGCTCCTGGGCCCGGATCACGGTGCCGTTGGCAAACATCGTGACTTCGGCGACCTGCTGGGGAACCCGGGGGTTGCGGGCCACGGACAGGTGCACGTCCGCCTCCTTGACCAGGTCGCCGAAGTGGTTGATGGCTCGGCTGATCTTGCTTTCGGTGTAGTCCCGGATGGCCGGGGTGACATCGAGATTGCGGCCGTGGATGAGCAGTTTCATCAGGATCTCAGGGCAGATGTCGACCGCCGGGAGAGGAGTCAGGCTGCTGTTTCAGACTGACCCGCTCCCGGGTCACTGCAGGCTAGGAACACTCAGCGATGCCCCCCAGGACCAGCGCAATTCTTTTTGAAGCGGCAGTGCCGGTGCCCTTTGAACTGGCCTGGCGATGGCAGCGCCAGCTGCAGGCGCGCCTGCTGGCCGATCCCGATGGCCCTGAAACCCTGCTGCTGCTGCAGCATCCGCCCTGCTACACCCTCGGCCGCGGCGCCAGCAACGCCCATCTCGGCTTTGATCCCGCCACGCCGCCCCTGCCCCTGTTCCGCATTGATCGGGGCGGTGAGGTGACCCACCACGCGCCGGGCCAGCTGGTGCTCTATCCGGTGCTGAATCTGCAGCGCCATGGGGCCGACCTGCACCTCTATCTGCGCCAGCTGGAGGGGGTGGTGATCGATCTGCTGGCCGAGCTCGGCCTGGCGGCGGAGCGCCAGAACGGCCTCACCGGCGTCTGGCTGGAGGGCCGCAAACTGGCGGCGATCGGCGTCGGCGCCCGCCGCTGGATCAGCCAGCACGGCCTGGCCCTGAACGTGAACTGCAGCCTCGCCGGCTATGAGGCGATCGTGCCCTGTGGCCTGAGCGGCCGGGCCGTGGGGCGGCTGAGCGACTGGCAACCCGGCATCACGCCCGAGCAGCTGCAGGCACCGCTGCTGGCAGCGTTCAGTCGCCGGTTCGGCCTGAAGCTGCGGCCGGCAACGGCGGCCGAAAACCTGCCGGACTGGCCCCAGAACCTTGCTCCAGCCCCGCGCGGCGGTGATGCTTGGCCGGCGCTCCCTTGCCCGCTCACGCCGCCATGACCGACCGCGCCGAGATCCAGTGGAGCGACAGCCCCCGCGACCGCCAAGCCCTGGCGAGGCGCCACGACTGGAGCCAGCTGGACGGCCTGGAGCAGCTCTGGCCCGAGCTGGAGCGGCTGCACGGTGACGCCATCGCCCTGGAGGCGCCCCATGCCCGCCCGCCGCAAAGCCTCAGCTATCGGCAGTTGCGCCAGGACATCGAGCAGGCGGCGGCCGCCTTCGCCGCCCTCGGGGTAAGCGAAGGCGATGTGGTGGCCCTGTTCGCCGAGAACGGCCCCCGCTGGCTGCTGGCGGATCAGGGCCTGATGCGGGCCGGCGCCGCCGATGCGGTGCGCGGCAGCAGCGCCCCGATCGAGGAGCTGCGCTACATCCTGTCCGACTGCGGCGCCATCGGCCTGGTGGTCGAATCGGCGGCCCTGCTGCAGCGCCTGGCCCTGCCGGCCGATGCCCTGGCGCGGCTGCGTTTTGTGGTGCTGCTCGAGGGCAGCGCCGAGCAGGCGGCCGCGGCCAGCGCCGCCGGGATGCCCTGCCTGAGCTGGCAGGAGCTGCTGGAGCGGGGGTTGCAGTCGCCGCTGCCACCGCTGCCGGCAGGTGGGGTCGCTCGGGTGGCCACGTTGCTCTACACCTCCGGCACCACCGGCGAGCCCAAGGGGGTGCCGCTCACCCAGGCCAACCTGCTGCACCAGCTGCGCAATCTCGGGGTGGCGGTGCAGCCCCATCCCGGCGATCGGGTGTTGAGCGTGCTGCCGATCTGGCATGCCTACGAGCGCAGCGCCGAATACTTCCTGCTCTCCTGCGGCTGCCGCCAGACCTACACCACCCTCAAGCAGCTCCGGCCCGACCTGCAGAAGGTGAAGCCCCAGTACCTGATCAGTGTGCCGCGGCTGTGGGAGGCGCTGCTGTCGGGCTTTGAGGATGCCCTGGCGGCGATGCCCGCCTCCCGCCAGCGGCTGCTGCGGGCCGCCCTGGCCAACGGCCGCGCCTACGCCCTGGCCCGCCGCATCGCCCAGGACCTCAGCCTCAAGCCGGAGCCGCCGCAGCAGCGCCTGCTGGCCGCGGCCGAGGCGGCGGGACGCTGGCCGCTGCAACGCCTGGCCGCCGCGCTGCTCTGGCCCAAGGTGCGCCAGCAGCTGGTGGGGGGCTCACTGCGCACGGCGATCAGCGGCGGTGGCGCCCTGGCCAGCCATGTGGATGCCTTCTTCGAGGTGATCGGCATCGAGCTGCTGGTGGGCTACGGCCTGACCGAAACCAGCCCCGTGCTCACCTGCCGCCGCCCCTGGAACAACCGCCGCGGCGGCTCCGGCCAGCCCCTGGCGGGCACATCGATCCGCATCGTCGATGCCGACAGCCGCCAGCCCCTGGCGATCGGCCAGCGGGGGCTGGTGCTGGCCAGAGGGCCCCAGGTGATGGGCGGCTACTTCGGCAAACCCGAGGCCACGGCCAGAGCCATCGATGGCGAGGGCTGGTTCGACACCGGCGATCTGGGCCAGCTGCTGGCCGACGGCAGCCTGGTGCTCACCGGCCGGGCCAAGGACACGATCGTGCTCAGCAGCGGCGAGAACATCGAACCGGGCCCCCTGGAAGAGGCGCTGGTCGAGAGCCCGCTGCTGGAACAGCTGATGCTGGTGGGACAGGACCGCAAACAACTCGGCGCCCTGCTGGTGCCCAAGCGCGAGGCCCTCGAGGCCCTGGCACGCCAGGAATCACTGCCGCTGCCGCAGGGAACGGCAGCCGATCCAGCCCTGTTGCGGCTGCTGACCCGCCAGCTCAACGGCCTGCTGGCGGCCCGCCCCGGCGCCCGCCCCGACGAGCGGCTCGGCGGCGTGGTGCTGGTGGAGCCGTTCAGCATGGACAACGGCCTGCTCACCCAGACGCTCAAGCAGCGCCGCGATCGCATCGCCAGCCGCGATGCCGCCGCGATCGCCGCCCTCTACGGCGAATCTCCCCCGGCCTGAGGTGCCTGAATGGACACTCCGGTTGACCACCGTGCCGTCGCCTGACAGCCTGTGACCTGATTTCGCTCCCCCATGGCCGACGGCACCACCCTCTCGATCAAGCGCACGATCACGGTGAGGGCCGTGGTGACCCCCCGCTGGAAAGAGGAGGCCGAGCGCGAACTCAGCAATGCCCTCAGCAACTTCGACGCCCAGTTGGCCCAGCTGGAGCAGGAAGGCCAGCAGGTGATCGATCAGATCCGCCGCCAGAGCGCCAACCCCCTCGACCCCCGCGTGCAGGAGCAGGTGGGTTCGGTACAGCAGCAGGTGGCCGCCAAGCGCGCTGAGCTGGAGGAACAGAAGCGCCAGGTGCTTGAACAGCAGCGCCAGGTGCGCGACCTGGAGATGGAGGCGATCGTCGAGCAGGGGCAGATCGAGAGCTTCACCGACGTGCGCCTGGGCGACAACCTGGTGCAGAAGCTGCAGGCCGCCGTGGTGGTGCGCGACGGCGTGATCGAGGCGATCGAAGGGGCCGACTGATCGGTCGCTGCTCCTTACAGGCACTGATCCTGCCGCTGACTGAATGAGGCAGGATCAGCTTCTGCTGCACCTCCAGGTCCACGCCCTGGCCAGGCGCAGCCCTGCTTTCGGCGGGCTTTTCGGCGCTGGTCTCCGGATCGGTTGGACGTACCGGGGGATTTCCCCTTCGAGTTCAACCCTTGTCGGTGCCTGGCAGGGCTTCCAGGCAAGGTCGGGGCCGGCGGCTTCCGGCCTGTCCTGAGGCTGGCTCAGACCTAGCCTCAAAGCCTGCGCGCCAACGGCTGATGACGGATGCCCTGGGAACCCGGGCCGTGTTCGCGGTGCTGCTGCCCGCCACCAATTCGATGGTGGAGCCCGATCTGGCCAGCCTGCGGCCGCCGGGGGTCAGCCATCAGACCTTCCGCTTCCCCTTTCCGGCGCTGCCCGCCGAGGTCGAGGCCCTGGCCGAGCTGATGGCCCCCAGCCTGGAGCTGTGCCGGGTGTGCGAACCGGATCGGGTGCTGCTGGGCTATTCGCCCGAATACATGGATCAGCCCGCCGCCGTGACGGCCCGCCTGCGGCAACTGGTGGCGGAGCGGACCGGTGTGCCGGTCACCCTGGCCTTTGAGGCCGTGCCTGAGGCGCTGCGCTGCCTCGGCACCAGGCGTCTCGGTGTGGTCACCCCCTTCCCGGCCGCAGCTGATCAGCGGGTGCGGGCCTGGTTCACCTGCCAGGGTTTCGCTGTCAATCGCATGGTGGGGCTGGCCAGCGCCCAGAAGGGCAAGGTGTACACCGCCCGCATCGGCGCCGCTGAGATCCGGGAGAGCTTCCTGGCCGTGGACGGGCCCGAGATCGAGGCGCTGGTCCAGGTGGGCACCAATCTGCTCTGCTCACCCCTGGTGGAGCAACTGGAGGCCGAGCTCGGCAAACCGGTGATCGCGGTGAACACGGCCACGGCCTGGGCGGCCCTGCGCCAGCACGGCATCGCCGATCGCCTGCCCGGCTGGGGCTGCCTGCTGTCCCGGCACTGAGCTTGAGGCAGGACGGCTGCTCTCTCCTCCTTGAGCGCCGCAGGAGGCGACAGGCCGCTCAACCCGAACCCGATAGCCGACCTTGTGCCACGTAAAATCGCCGCCAATCAAGCGGGATCGCGACGTTGGCCACCCACGAAATCTTCATGCCCGCCCTCAGCTCGACGATGACGGAGGGCAAGATCGTGGCGTGGCTGAAAAAACCCGGCGACAAGGTGGAGCGGGGTGAATCGGTGCTCGTGGTCGAGTCCGACAAAGCGGACATGGACGTCGAATCGTTCAATGAAGGCTTCCTGGCGGCGGTGTTGATGCCGGCCGGCGGCACGGCGCCGGTGGGCGAGACGATCGGCCTGATCGTCGAAAGCGAGGCGGAGATCGCGGCGGCGGCGGCCCAGGCACCGGCCGCTCCAGCCGCCGCGGCCACGCCAGTCGCTCCGGCCCCTGAGGCTCCCGCCCCCGTTGCGGTGACAGCCGTTGCGGTCGCTGCCGCGGCCGCCGCCCCGGCGCCCGTGGCGCCTGCAGCCCCGGCGGCCGTGATCCCAGCCGCGGCCTCCAGCTCGCCGGCGGCGGCGGCCGGCCGCATCGTCGCCAGCCCCCGGGCCAGGAAGCTGGCCAGCCAGCTCGGGGTGGCCCTCGAGGCCCTGCGCGGCAGTGGCCCCAACGGCCGTATCCAGGCGGAAGATGTGGAGAAGGCCGCCGGTCAGCCCGTCAGCATCCCGCGCATCGCCGAGGGCAGCGCCGCCGCCGTGGTGGCCTCCGCCAACGGGGCGGCCATCGCCAACGGGGGGGCCCCAGAGCCGCTGCCAGCGCGCCGATCGGCCAGAGCTTCGGTGCCGCCGGTGAGACGGTGGCCTTCAACACCCTGCAGCAGGCGGTGGTGCGCAACATGAACGCCAGCCTGACGATCCCCTGTTTCCACGTCGGCTACACAATCAGCACCGACAAGCTCGACGCGTTGTACAAACAGGTGAAGGGCAAGGGCGTCACGATGACGGCCCTGCTGGCCAAGGCGGTGGGCGTCACCCTGGCCCGCCATCCCCAGGTGAATGCGGCCGCCAGCGAAACCGCCATGACCTATCCGCAGCGGGTGAACGTGGCCGTGGCCGTGGCGATGGAGGACGGGGGCCTGATCACGCCGGTGCTCGCCGACGCCGATCGCACCGATCTCTACAGCCTGTCGCGCAACTGGGCCGATCTGGTCAGCCGCGCCCGCAGCAAGCAGCTCAAGCCGGA